>JAATVR010000542.1 GCA_014523665.1 Nitrososphaerales archaeon TH526 | reverse complement strand
TTTTAAATCAGAATATTTTTTCATATCCTTCATCATCAACATATATAATAATTGTTAAAAGTGTTAAACAACGATCTGACGTATTGGTACATGATCAATCTCTTACAAAACAAACGCAGTAACGTTACCGCTAGAATTGTTGAACGGTGCACATGTGCACCAAATTATATCACAACAATTCCACTGTATCGTATCCATGATAATTTGTCTTATCAAATATCTTGATGTAACTATTGTGGGCAGGAGTGGGCAAAATATTGGATCTGTTATAAATACATTTTCTCTCCAATTTTATCTTACCATCAACATACTTATCGTTAGGGAACGTCTGCTCAGATATACCCAGTCACCAACAAATACTGAGCGACACCTGTGTTTTCAATAATTGAATAACAGTTCATCTAGGTGGGATAATTTATTAGTTAATATAGGATCTGTTATTGCGATTGCAATAAAAAGGATTCCAATGGTCTGAATAGTTCTTCTCTTGTGTCCAAATGCTTTAATGATGTCGAAGTCTCGCAATAAATTGGATATTTAGCCCTTACTACAAATCTATGGTTACAGCGCTGAATTCATATTTCGTTAACTATTGTCATGTGTATCCTTTCTGATGGGTTGGTGATTTTGTAAATGGTTAATATGAAGAGGGAACTTTACTGCTCCGATACTGCAAAGTATCCATTCGAGAATATTGTTGTTATTAACAATTAATTTCCAATTCTATGAATAGATGAAAAATATAAAATTGTCACTGAAAAACTATCCTTGCAATTCAAGATAAATTGGACAAGTGTTACTACGCTTAAGAATCAAAACTTGAACCGTTGCCAATATCAACGGTAGCGATTTTAACCTCGGAGGAGATATTGTTATAGGCATAGATAAGATCGGTGTTAATACTATCCATGATATCCAGTCTTACTTGGACACTAAGAAAGTTGGAGACTGTACAAATAAAGATAATCAGAGACGGCCAAGAATTACGGTTCCATTGACATTGGGAAAGCTCCAAGACGAACAGACACCTCTGGGACAGGCACCTCTGGGACAACTGTCCCAATTGCCATTCTGACAAGAGAAGCCCTTTGGAGATGCTCCTTTAGGCGACATGTATGATCAATGTGTCGAAAGCGCTGGTAAAGTAGTATGCGATCAATTATTTGGAAGGTAAGTGTTTGGAATTGAGTGACGACAATTCCTTGAATAAGTTACATAATGAAAGAGAGCGGAATAATTAGGAACGGTTCAGTACAAATCAGCGCAGGCCCGCTCTTTATTTATTTGTTTATGGATAGTCAAATATTACTGGAATTGGGATTCGGCTGTCGACTTGTCGTCTGATTTTTTTTCTCCTACGCTTGCTCATTGCCATAAACAATTATGCTTTAAGCCTATTTCTTGTTTAAAGCAAAGCGCGCGGTTTAAACAAAACTGGCAGTACCATATATAGAGGCAATAATGTGCAGGTAGGATTACTTCTGGATTCCCAGTTAAATTCTTCCCTCTGATAGTTCAACATCCGTATTAGAAAACCTGTTCAACCTTACTCTTTATTTCCCTTAGGCATTATGAATTTGAATCTGTTTTTCACCACAACCAAATTATTTGCCTGCATATTTACTTATTGATCGTAATATTCCAAGAAAAACTAGGTGCCGTACTGTCAATGTCCTTGGCTACTACTTTCCAATAATCGTAATTACCCGTAGCTCTATCGCCGACACTGTTGAGAGTGGTATTACCAGTCACTCCAAAATACGAACTTGCAGAATCCATTATAGCTGCCTTGAGACTGTCGACCAATTGCTTTGAAGTGTAATTTCCATCGCTGTGCGTAGTAGCATTTTTTGCTAAGGCTGCAACCCAGAACGCATCATATGCGACAGCAGAATATGGCGACGGTGTTACATGTGCATGTGATCGAATTTCCGCTAACAATTCTTCTAATTTCTCGTGTTCCCCATTTTGCAGGCTGTAGATAGGACTGCTAAAAGAAGTTTTTACGGCAAAGAGGGCAGATTCGTGATTCCTAATGAGCTTTTCATTAAGTGTAGTTCCGTCGCTTCCGTACCACTTTATCTTTGATAGTACCGGATGGTTATATGATTGAATAAATATCGGGGTCACTTCATCAAGGGAGATCATATACACTCCAATTTTGTCTGGAGTGTATTTGGACAAGGCATTCTCGACCCTTTTCTCCAATAATTTTAAAGCATTATCCCACATAACAAAATTAATTCTATGTAGGCTGGCCGCCAACTGTCCAGTCCTCGGAGAATAGCCAATTTTATCGGAATATTTATCAAACTCGCCACCCAATTTCTGAAAATCAGCTCT
>JAATVR010000541.1 GCA_014523665.1 Nitrososphaerales archaeon TH526 | reverse complement strand
TTCAAGTTGTGACCTTGATATTCTACTGTGTGTTGGTTAAAAGCGGGCTTTCCTCTTCCTGATTCTGTGTCCAAACATTCGTTTAATGTAATATCATTTGTCAGTAGGTGGCTAGCAGAATAATACGGACTTGTACCAGATTCCCCTTCAGAAACGCTAATTATAAAATTTCCCTTGTCAGTTTTGAAAACATATGCCTGATAACCCTCATCGCCCAGAGATGCGTCATACGATCCTCCAGCTTTTCCCTGCACAGTAATAAATGGAGAATTACTATCCTTTAATCCGAAGTCTGTTATAATGTAATCATTTGTATGCAGCTTCTGTGCATATGAGGGGGCGCAGGAAACCAAAGGAATCAGGAGTACTGCAAGGGTAAATGTTAATATCCATGGTTGAATTGATGCGTTGAATCTCATCAGTTATACCTAATTTGTTATACTAATAAAGATATGGAGAGAGGGGCTTATTAGCAGTATAGATGAAAGCAATGGTTCCCTGCAAAAGTGATAACGAACTTGCTTCAAATCAAACACTTATAGATTATAGTTTTAGCCATTTTTAGATTGGGCTCAGAGGGATTCGTCTGAATATTCATTCGTGTCCTAACGTTGTCGTAGGACTGGATCATCTCCCTTATTCTGTGCTGATTTCAGAGCTACGAATATATCTTCAAATTGAGGATGTACCTTAAGTAGGCCGTCGCTTATTGCCTTCATTAGCATCTGCAACATTTGTTTATGTTCCTTCCGGAATGTTATTGGCACAATGAGAGGAGTACTACACTCCTCTTTCAGCTGCTTCCTTTTTCGATAGTTATCCCAGGACCTCTTTGCCCTTTCCACTGCTCCTCTAGCCTTGCCTCTCCTAATTGATTCTAAATACTCCTCTCTATTTACGGCCCAGTATTTTTTGATTGCTTCTGATAACCTTTTCCTCTGTTGCTTTGTTAATTTCTTACCTTTCTTGCTGCCAGGCTTGTCCTTGTGTGTTAATGATAACTTGCGCCTGTGACTCCTAGGGAACACAACTAGAAGACCCACATCATTGACAACATGGGCCCCTGGTTTTTGGAATTTCTTCCAGGGGCCACTCTATTCTTGTTAAACGACACTGGTACAATTAATGTGCTTGAAGTAACTAATAACCTAGAGTGATTTATTCTTATTAATACGGATTAAACAGATACTACATTAAGAACACGTTATTAGGTAGAAAGTATCTATAATAGATAGAAATCCCAGCGATTTCTTTATTGACATTGTAGGGTGATCCAGGTGGGTAACTGACTGGGTCGCTCTATCTTTTCATATAGCTGATACTTTCCGTACTGTGCTTTTAGCTCATGAATCAGATTACTAGTTGAAGCATCTATGAAAGCCTTTGCATATGTGGTACTTGCTTATCAGGCTGTTTATCTTTCTAAGCATCATGATATACATTGGGTTCTTGATTGATTCGTGGTATACTATCCGCATCTGTCCATCTATGTAGTGGAGTATGTTTATTGCAAAGCGTAAATCGATACCATAACTGGGTCTATTCCCATATAGTAAGTAAAATAAGGAGATGTTGTTAATTCTTCATCTAGAGAAATGCATTATTTCTATTCATAGATCTTGTTTGAGAGGAATAACAATATATCTTAAGAAATAACGACAAATTTGAAGTACAAATAATAAACAACCTCTTGCCTTATTTACAACGATGGTAACAGCAACAACAGGAATAGAAAGTGTATTGTATATTGCAGTAGGGTTTACTTTGACCTATTTGTTCTTAGAATTAGCATGGCATTTTACTGCCTGCAAAATTAAAGGTGGAACAACACTTAAGCCATGCTTATTTAAGGAATTAAGAAAACACATCCTTCTTGTAAGCAATAGATTATGAGGCTGAGCACTATGCATCTGCATGATTGTATATGTAGCCGCATCCAAAAAGTTGATAGATCCATCAGGTACGTAGGTTTAGCTAACAAGATGGGCACAAGAGTTGAAGATTGTTATAGAAGTGGATTGGATCCATTTCTAAAAGAAGATGAATTAGAGCTTTCTGCATTGGAATCTACACTACGAATGAATTTGAGATGCAATATGCAGTATAAACTTGGAAAGCCTTTATATTCATTTACTTTATATGAAAAAGTTAAAAGGATAACAATACCATTGTACGATAGTGATTATTACTTACTCATGATATCAATTGACCTTGATGGAGAGAATGAATCAGTTATTCTTGAAAAAGTATTATCATTGTTAGAAAAAGGTACATATAATGATTGTACTTAGCATGAAAAATGTATCAGCTCATATGGCATAAAAAATAAACAATAACATTCCTGTTAATTCTGTTTTTTCGTTAGATCTTGATTCTGCCCGAGATTATGGAGTATAACCAAGAATACAAGTGAAGTACTTCCAATGCCGCATAGTTGCAATGAATATTATTCACTAGCAAATCTCGATCTCGATCAGTTCCCATGCTTTAATAATTAGTGGGGGTTTATGCTATATTATGCATTCATAATTGTTATGTTATTGGACGTATCTTGTCATTCTCATTATCATTCTATGCGGCTTCAACAAAAAATATACATATACAAATCTGTGATATGGGGTTGGCGATCTATTTCTTATATCTCGTAACAGCCATGATTCTTGATATCATATATTAGTTAAAAAATGGAAGTACCTTTCTGGATCTAATACTGTTTTTTTAGTTTTCATCATATCGTAAGTTTTCATCATATCGTAAGTTTTCATCATATCGTAATTCAGATGTTTTTAACTGCTATGTATCATTAATACATTTACAAACGTACTTAATGTATGCTTTCTGATTATGCACGATTCTTGGGTTAGCCTAAAATTTTCAATGTTAATCTTTAATTTTCTTCATGAAAAAGATAAAAATAACTATGCGAATAATAACATACTCAAGATGACATTGAGTCTCAATTGTAAAGAGGCAGGAGATCCTGTATGTACTCATACTATGTATGG
>JAATVR010000540.1 GCA_014523665.1 Nitrososphaerales archaeon TH526 | reverse complement strand
TACTGGCTCAGGAGGACATTGTGATAAGTCAGTTACTTCTGATCCCAGCACTGCTGTTCTTGTTGAGAAACCTGTGTCTGATTCTCTTCAGTATTCCCATTGTTATCATCTCCACTACTATTAGATACAGCAGACTCGATTATATGGTCTTCACCCACATCTATGTTATCTGAACTCGTACCATCTAGTGAGCTAACTGTTATTACCTATTAGATGATGAAAGTACAACTACCATGACCCACAATATACAGGTTTGTAGGAGGTGCGGTGTTGTCTTTGATCTTAATATACGGAAAAACAAGGACTGTCCAATATGTGGTGCTGGAGAACATACTGAACTTAGAGAGAATAATATTTAGAATACTCGATTAGTTTTCTGGTGTTCGATATCTTCTTGTTCAGCTTTATCTTTGCCATCTCTGATATCTTGAAGTAGCGCCTTCTCTATCTTGTTGAGGTGATCCTCAGATGCCAGATATATCATATGGACTTGAATGGGAAGAACCCGAGCGAAACATGTGAGATAGCAGTTGAAGGGAAGGACAAGCGGAAGACAATTATTGAAAATGCCAGAAAGACATCGAGTAAGCTTTAATACTTTGCTTGAGCAAATGAAATATACACAATAGCAACCATATTTCAAATTCTATTTGGAGTACAAAAGAAAAAACCTTTAGAAGAGAAGCATGAGCATAGTGAAGAAGTTAAGAGACTTTTGAGAAAGACTGAATAGAGGCAGATAGAATATAAAATGACAATATGATTTTGGCAAAGGATGTTAATAATCTTGATGGAATACAACAGCAAGAACCACGATTTCTTGAAGTTGGAAAGGTAGATGAAGTACCTGTTGGGAAGAAGAAATATCTAGAAGTACAAGGAAAAGACTAGCTTTAGTTAGTATTAAAAGGGAATGTTGAAGTACAAGTAATTAGGGTTCAGGTTAATTAGCAATGTCTAAGTACTGTCGTAGTTGCGGCGAACTATTAACAGCTGCTTAGACGCAGTTGGACGATAAACTAGGCCCTGAGTTATCGGTATGTTTGCCATGTCTTAGAGCTGCACTGAGAGAAATAAAGAAAGAGGAACTGATTAAATATTATTATTATCAGCCTGACGAGATCGATGTCTAGTTGGACCAACTAATATGATAATCGTCGTATAGCATACTTGTAATTAGAATGAAGATGCATTTTTTTGGACAAGTAATTTAGGCCTAAACTTGAGACCTTATCAAGTTCTAGCATGTTAGTATGCAATCATTACTATATTACTGTCAGGATAGATGAAAGAAGTAGTTAACTGATTATATGAAAGCGAATTTGTGCTTTAATAGTATTGAGTCGAGCTCTTAACTCTGCTTCTTAATCCTTATTTTTATTATTAATGAAAAAGTTGTTAACTAGCTGGGATTGCTCTCATCAATTCGTCCATGCCTACTAATTATTCTGTCCTTAAGCCAGTAACTTGTGATTGACAGGGTTTTTTCATCGTCTTTATTACTTACATACTCTTATAATATCTCATGGGAGCTGTCTTTAGGCCCAAGGACTTAGGAAGAGGTGGCTATAGGAAAATCATAGAACATTCAATAAGAGATCTACATCCGGACACCAAGGATGATGTCATTAGATTATTGAATTCTTGGGAAAGCACGAGATCTGAAGAAAGACTAAAGAATATGTTAGGATACGATAAAGCTCAAGAGATATTAAAAAATATCAATGAAAAAAAGAAGAGCAGGATAATCTAAGTATTTAAAAATATGATCTGGTGGTCCTTTTATAGGCTTAAAAAAATAAGAACTGTGCAATGTCTAGTTAAAACATAATATAATGTGATAGATCAGACCCAAAATATAGCCTTAACCAAATATTAATATAAAAATTATTATCCTTCGATCGGTTAAATTATTCATTGGCTACATTTATGATGATGCTATAGTTCATAAAAGAGTCGGACCAAGCGAGAAAATACTTGCAATCGATTTTGATTCGGTTCTTGCAGATACAATGATTACATGGCTAGAAGAATATAACAAGAGAAGCAGTAAATCTATAATCAAAAATGATATAACACATTGGGATATTTCTAAAGCTCTTCGAGTTTCTGTGAATGAAATTTCTCGAATATTTGACTATCTATGGAAATATAGATGGCAGGATATCCCACCGACAGAACCTAATCTAAACATCACTACAAGAAAAATACATGAAAGAGGATACAGAATTTCAATCTTAACAAAGAGATATAGATCATCTGTTGCATATGTTGCGGAGTGGCTAGGTATTCATGATATTTATTGTGATGATCTAATATTCATCTTCGATGGAACATCTAAAGCAAAGTATCCATTTAATATACTAATTGACGATGCACCTATTAACCTAATAGATATATCCTCACCAAAATCTGCAATATTGTTTAATCAACCTTGGAATAAAGACTTTGATTGGCCAGTTAGAGTCGATTCGTTAAAGGAAGCCGAGCAGAAAGTGTTCTAATTCATTATTTCTGTTCAACTATTAGTAGTAATAATGATAATGGCGATCAAAAATCTCCTCCCGGTTTTCATAGCACAAGAAAGAACAAAAATTTAGGATGACGGAGTTTCTCCGTCATTCGCTGTATCTATGTCTTTGTCGCTGTCTTCTTCTGTTATATCCCTGATTTTCCTTTCATTCTTGTGATCTAATTCGAACCATTTGTCTACGAATTCCTTTCTCTTGTGCCATAATGTTCTATGATAGTCTTCCTCTTTTCTTTGTATATCATCAAGGTCTGATTTTATTCCTATTTTCGCCCTTACATCTCTATTGTATTCTGCACTAGTAACAAAATTGTAAATCTTTGCCTGCTTTGAATCGATCGCGGTATTGGACTTTTCCTGCTTTGAAGCTTCGATTATGTTGGCACGGAATAGCCTAGCCACATCTATGAGGGCCATTGGATGAACTAAGAGAATGCCTTCTCTTTCCTCGGTGAAACGGCCGTTCCTAATACCCTTTGCAGTTACTATGATAGAGTAGTCTGTATTATGTATCATTTTGTAGTTTTTTGCCTTCTCCAGATCTGACTTTGTTACGGTATCGCCCATTTTTCTATCATATACGATTAAGGTATTGATCCTTTCACCTGTTTCAGTAACTATGACTTGTACTACATCGGCCATTGCTACTCCAACTTTTTTTTGCTTTATTTCATCCATTACAAATTCCCTTTTCAGTTCTTCTGCAAGAACGAATTCTCCCGCCGTACCTCTTAGGGCTGCTGGAATACTATCAAGTGTTTTCTGTAGTTTCTCTACCTGGTCCATGAGCTTCCTGTTATCTGTTTCTATGCGATCATGTTGCATCTTGTATTGCATCTCAGATTGCTTGTACCTTACTTCAACTTCGGTCACTGCCATCCTAATTCTTTCATCTATAAGGTTCGCGTTCATCATTCTTTCTTCATTGAGGATCTTAGTAACTCTCGTATTCACTTCCTTTTCTGTATCTAACCTATTCTCCTCATCTTTTTGCAAAAGTTCTTTTGCATGGTTGATTTTGAGTTGTTGGATCTCTTCTTCTGCTATTCGAAGTTTCTCTTTTACTCCCTCAGCTATTTGCCTTTCACTCTTTTTACAAGCGTGCTCATACTCTTCTTCTCCAAGCAGGTGTCCACATGACGGACACTTGTATTGAACAATTTCTGTCGTCAATATTCTAAAACCTCTTTGACGCTTCTATCGCACATCATGCCTTCTTTGTCCAGATCCTCTCTGATGTAGTACCCGACTCTAAATGCAGTTACACTCTTTTCTTTAGGACATTCGATTTCTAGGAGAAACACATCCACAGGGATGAAAAATTCTGCTTCTCTTTCGAATTCTGGTGATGTTCGGTCACCCTCTTTGTTGTCTTGATATGTTTTCATATCCAGTATACCTAACAACATTGAGATTATTTTCCCAGGTAGATGCTGTACATTCAACGCTAGGTTGATTGTGCGTTGCACTTTCGTTGCAAAAAGTTTAACTTTACCGCTATGTAAGAACATTCTGCACGATTGACTGATAAGTCAAATCCCCTAATGGAGATTATTACAGACATAATCCCAGTGTTAAATGGGCGTGATAGCAGAAACAATGTTGCCTATCTAGGTCCAAACAGAACGAAAATACATCGTTATTTAGTCACCTTATATATTGCTAATTCGTTCCGTCTTATCCTGAAATTCGTTCCGTCTTATCCTGAAATTCGTTCCGTCGTTAGCGTCATGGTATTAGTTGATCCCGTAAGGTCGGTATTGAAGACTCACGCTACGAGATTGACTTTCATAGGGGAAAATAAGGAGCTTGATCAAATGATTGAAGATAAGATTAATGAATTGAGGGCAAAGTACGCCGCGTTGGCCGGTGTCTTAGAAAGAATACATAAAATGGATCTAAGAGAAACTGCAATAGGGTTGTTAGGGATCGATGCAATGGAGTCATTGTTAAAGCTCAGAGCTCTAGTGATTCTAGCATCCTGATTTATATTTGCTGGATTACCACTGAACAACATAAATTAAGACCTTGTTAAATAAAACTCGTTATTGACTCCTAACTAATGAGGTCTCACAGTCCTTTTAGTACTAAGTCAGATATCGTCTCTCAAACCAGAATAACTATGGTAATAGCAGCAGGAGGTGCATGATCTAGTCTGCGGGCAGATTCTGCTTAAGTTCATTTACTGATACACCTAGTTGTGTAAGAGCATCTC
>JAATVR010000539.1 GCA_014523665.1 Nitrososphaerales archaeon TH526 | reverse complement strand
AATTCATACATTGATTTATAAGCACCTGCTTCATATGCACCTAGAGAACCTCCTCCTGCGAACACAAAGGCGCGTTGTTTTTCGGGGATATCATGCCTGCGGGTCATACCAATTTAATATGAATTGGAGATTAAATATCTTTTACGTGTTCACATTTGTATCCCTGAAGAATGTTGAAGATCAGATTATTTGAAATATCGGATTTCGTGAATGAGATATATTTTCATACAACTGCGAGAGTGACATAGAAAAAAGGCGTAAGCTCCCGGGACGAATAAATGAGGAGTCATTCTGACGATAACAAACCATAATCAATACTTAAGATGCGTCTGGCAAAGGGCGAGATCACGCGAGAAACTCATCTGCGAAAGTTGAAATCTGCGTCAAGACCGATCATACAAAGAATATTGAGCTCAAGAACGCTTGACAATGCATGTCTGCTTTTAACTAGCATCAGGATATACGAGGCTGTAACTCGCCAAATAGAGTGTGATTAAGTTCCTTTGTACCTTTGCGTTGTCTTGCCCTTATTTTTTTTGTATTATTAAGATCTGAGATTATAGTCATCATCCTATTCCTGAACTTCTCATTCCTGATAGAAAAAGTGGGATGTGACGCGTTGCAGTTGAAATATATATTTTTGGTATTTCCCCTGCTACTATATCTACCAACTTCACAGATGATTATTGCAAGAATAACGCAACGTATTGGTGAATCGCTGTTTCCTATTGCATTTGGCATTATGAGAGATAAATTTGAGTTTCTACCAGTGGTCGTTTACAATACTAACGAACTTTTTTGTTCTTGAATTGAGAACGAAAAGTGATAAAAGGACATAAAAAAAAGAAAGTTAGCAGTGACTTCTAATTCAATGCAAATCCCGAAGGCCAATGAAGTGATGAGCTTGTATGATAAGATAGCCTCTATTATGGAAAAACTCTTATACTTTTACCCAGAAGTGACATTGTAGTGGCCAATAATAACTTTGCAATAAACTTTATGCAGCTCATAATAGAGCCAGAACTGCTGCCTACAGAGGGAAATCTTACGAATTGCATCGAAAAATTAGATATCGTTGCTCAACAAGATAATATAAACGAAATTGAGCTTGATATAGCCGAACTTAGAATCCACTCTGTATACTGGTCTAGTGGTCTTTGTCGAGATAATAAATGGGACAAATCTGTGAATGATTACAAAGAGCTATTTTTTATAACTCGAAGTAAGGAAGATAAACTTACCATCAGGCTTGCGAAGGCATTATCAGAAGGTGATAAAATATGTGTTCTTATCAAATATTCTGCAGGGGTGTATGGAAATGATTTTACCCTTGGTCGAATACCCAGAAGCGGATTTCATTTTGTTCAACCTGATAAATACTATCCGGAAAAGAACTTACAGGCATGGACGCAAGGTGAAACTATTGAATCCAGATACTGGTTTCCTTGCCTTGATGATCCGAAAGTTAAATTTCCAAGAGATATTCACGTTATAGTTCCTCAAGATTATATAGTAATTTCAAATGGTGATCTGGTATCAAATAATCCGGTACAGCCCCAAGGACGTCTTGATAATAATAAGAAAGAAGATAATAATAAGGTTGAATGGATTTGGAGACAAGAAACACCTATTTCCACGTATCTCACATCAGTTGTAGTTGGTACCTTTTCACATGCAGAGGATAAGTGTGGTGAATTGCCATTATTCTACTACTGGCCAAAAGACGTTGAAAGCAAGAACTATGAACCGATATTAACCTTTAAAAATACACCTAGTATTATGAAATTCTTTCAAGAATATCTTAATACAAAATACCCCTATACCAAATATTTACAAGTTATAGTAGACGACTTCGACTTTGGTGGAATGGAAAATGCAAGCTGTACCACATTAACGAGAAACTATCTGCATGACAGAAAGGCTTCAATCGATTATACAGGTGATATTGAGGTTCTATGTCATGAACTTGCACATCAAAGATTGGTCGCATACTTGGCTTAACGAAGGCTTTGCGACCTATTTCGAAGCAATATACAAGGAACATAATAGAGGACTGGATGACGATGAATTCTTGTACTATCTTCGACAGGTTTCTAGTCGGTACTTTAATGAGGCTACTAACGAATATAAGCGACCTCTAGTTACCAATGCATATAAACATCCAGACGATATGTTTGATGATCACTCATATCGGAAGGGTGCATGTGTTTTGCATATGATTAGACATCATATTGGAGATGACGCTTTTAAGAAATCATTAAATGTATATCTTGATAAGTATAGAAATAAGACTGCAGAAACTGATGATCTCAGACAGATTCTAGAGGTGGTATCGGGAAAGAATCTGCAGTCATTTTTCGAGCAGTGGGTTCATAAACCAGGCCATCCAGAGCTTGAAATAGAATATTCTCTAGAAGAAGATAAAAATAGCTCTAGAAAATTAAAGATAAAAATAACACAGACGCAGGAACATAGTAACGAATTTACATATCAATTTCCGTTAGAAGTGAGAATAGTTCTGTCTAATGATAGTAATGATAAACTACCAGAAATTATTTTGATATCTAATAAAATAACAGAGTACCTATACGAAATTCCAAAAGATAAAAGTATAAAATGGATATCAATAGACCCAGAGTTTAAGATATTACACGAAATAAAATCTTTAAAGATACTTGAGGAAAAACATGATTTTAAATTAAAAGAGATGGTTATGGAACAAATAAAAAATGCTAAAACAGTGGTTGAAAGAATGCAAGCTAATGTCATAATTCAAGATAGGAAATATACCGATGATTATGTAATCAATGAATTAAAGGATTTGATTTTGAGTAACACATTTTATGGTGTATGCGTAATCGCTGCAAATACTCTTGGATTATATGCTTCGTCTAAGGATGAGAATATTAGGTCCAAAGTATATCAAAGCTTGAATGAATTATTCAGAAAAAATACCGAGAGTAAAGACCAAAACTTTTCAACTTTACTTCCGCAAGTTAGACAAGCATTGGTCAGTGCTCTGGGAAGGTTTGAAAGAAATGATTCCCTTGATATATTGAATCCGTTACTATCAGAACAAAGCTATTTTGTAGAACAACAGGCAGCCATAGCCGTTGGCAGGAGTAGTAAAAATCTTCCCTTAGATAGTCATGAAAAGAAGAGTATGATCCAATTGTTAAAAGACCTTGCAAATACGACGACGACATTTCAAAACCTGTTAGCCAGAGGAGCTATTGATGGATTAAAGGAATTTTCGAGAGATGAAGATGAGCAAATAGTCAAAGATGTTGCAGATTTTATAGTCGCTAAAAGTAATTATGGAAATGATTATTTGGTGAGGCGTACTGCCATTGCTGCTTTAGGAAAATTTTTACGCAATAAGAATAAAGAAGTAAATAACAAAGTATTTGATCAGTTAATGATTTTGTTAAAAGATAAGCGATTCAATTTGCAAATCGATGCATGTGTATCACTTGTTGATCCTGATGCTACAGTATTGAAACCTGATGCTAAGTTATTAGAAGCGATTGAAGAGCTAACATGGATTGCTCAACATGACTTGGATGGATGGATAAGAAGAGAAGCAGAGGTAAGCCTAAATAAGATGAGAAAATGGATTAAAGATTGGTTAGATAAGCCTTTGGATTTGGTTGTTAGTATAAGAGAAGAAGAAAGGGAATCCGAAGAGAGAATGATACAAGCAAGACGAAGTCTAACAGATATGTATTGAAGTCTTAAAGCTTATCATCTCCATAGAGTAATTTGAGCTTCTGCTCCTGTAGTAAGTCTCATTATCTTACGCTTGGTGACAGTTGTCTTTCTTGTCTATGTAGCCTTTTGGTAGCTCGAACTCATATTCAGAATTATATTCAAGTTACCAACTACCCGTAAGATAAGATATGTACTAAATACTTGCGGTTGATAATATATTCATGACTCATAATTTTATCATAAGAGGTTTTGACGATCAAATTCATAAGGAATTAGGTGAGATGGCAAATCAAAGAGGAGTCTCTATAAATTCAATAGTAAAAGATGCAGTGGATGGATGGCTAAAGGAGCAGCAATCAGAAGTACCAAGAAAACATCATCTACTAATCTATTCAGATGAAGAATCTATGATGTGGATGCTAAAATCTATGGATAGACTTGCAAAAGAAGGTAATTTGTTTAGATGCTTTTGTGGTCCTCCTGATAGTCATTCAACTGAACTTCTGTCTAAATTCAAATGGTTTGATGGGACTTTATACCCTTACATATACTCTAATGATGGACAGCAAGTGCAGCGGGAACAATCACAAAATCAAATCCTACACAAAACACAAAAAGACGTTATGCGGTACTGTATCAAAGTAATAGAAAATCTAGCTAAGAATGCAGATAATAAGCAAGTATGCTGCATGGATCTTCTAATAAATGATGTTGGAAAATCATCTCTAAAGCAAGCGTTAGGCATTGAGAAAGTTTACGATAATAATAGGATGGCTGGATTAGTGTACTGTGCATATAGGACTGACAGCTTGTTGAATTCTGAAATTAAGGATCTGGTAGAATTATTCGAACTGCATGATCAAGTTTTCATACTGAAAGAAGACGAAGTATACAAACTTCATATAACCAAAGAAAATATCCACAAGTTATTTTTAAACTGATTTTTCCCAAGTTTTCTAATATGATATGATATCACGATATCATATTAAGTAAGCTTCATATTACGCTATCATGATATCATTAGATATGACTCAGATAAGTCAAACAATTCAAACAAACAGCATAGAAAACCAAAGTAATCAGCTGTATAAAGAAGCCCAACGTCAAAGTTGGGATAGTGTAGCAACTGGATGGCAGGAATGGTGGAAGACTTTTGAAAAGGATGCTCAGAAGCTTAGTGATCATTTAGTCGAACTTGCAAAGATAAGCTCAAGTTCCAAAGTTTTAGATATTGCGACAGGCATTGGAGAACCAGCTATTACCGCTGCAAAGAAAATTGATAGTAGAAACGCTGGTCATGTATTAGCTACAGACATAGCACCTCAGATGTTATCAACCGCAAAACAAAGAGCTATATCTCTTGGTCTACAAGACGTAATCGAATTCAAAGAGGGGGATGCAGAAACTATTAGTTTACCTGCTTCAACATTTGACGCAGCACTTTGTAGATGGGGATTGATATATTTGCCAGATCTGAGAGCTGGATTATTTAATATTCACAGATCATTGGTCGATGGTGGTCGTTTAGCAGCTGCCGTTTGGGCTTCGCCAGATAAGGTTCCTTTCCTTTCCGTAGTCATGAGTACTGTTCTCAAGGAAACCCGAAAATCGCCGCCACCTAGCGGTATTCCTGGACCGTTTAGTTTAGCTGACCAAAGTATTATTGAAGCTGCTTTATCCGAAATCGGATTCAAAGATATCGCCATTGAAAGAATGAATGTAATTTTCACTTATAGTTCGCCAGAAGATTATACTCACTTTCATCAAGCTATATTAGCTCCTGCACATGCACTGTTAGCTGATCAAACTCAAGAGAGAAGAGAAGAGGTATGGAATGCTGTTACTGAAGCAGTAAAGAAATACGCCGACAATACAGGTTCTGTAAAACTATACAATGAAGTTATATGCTTCAGTGGTACAAAGTAGAAGAAATAAGTGTAATAAATATTAGTATAAGATATAATTCAACTTTACACACACCAATTTCTTTTGACTACTCTCATTATGTATACACTATTAGTATATAAAATTCATACCGATTGAATCTAGGTTAGTAGCCCCTGCCTTTTTTCTTCATTAAGAAGTAAGTAGTAATTAAGCATCAATAAACTGAAATAATAAAAGTGTTTCTTGTCTAGACATCCTTGAGATCTGATGCGAATACGTTCATGACGAGCGCTTAATAGTTAAGCATAGCTTTTGTAGGATTAAAGTCCTCGTGTGTAGATTCCTTTAACTTCAGGTATAACTCTGCCGCCATTTGATGCAAGATGAGATTTTTAATTGACTGTGCATGTCTTTACTAACTTAAGGTTTCACTATAAGATTATAGTTTGTTCTTGGAGTAAAGTTGTCCAGGTTGGACATGATTT
>JAATVR010000538.1 GCA_014523665.1 Nitrososphaerales archaeon TH526 | reverse complement strand
TGTTATCAATATACTTCCTGAAACCATTAGAAATTTCTTTGAACGTGTTCAGACTATCTCTGAAGTAGCAGCTGCAAAAAGAAAAAAGGATATCGAGTTCAAATTGCAAAAAGTTGAAGGATTCCTTGAAGTTGAAACAAAGAAGAAAGAGATTGCAACACAATTAAAAGATGTGTTAGCGGAGAACGAAGATATGAAGGTGATCGCTGCGAAATGCGAGGAGCTGATGCAAGAAAAATGATGATGATTAGGAGTCGTCTAGGGGTAGGCTTATTCACCACTACCCCTTCTTCATCATCGACGCCGCTAGGCATTATCAAATCCAAACATCCTCTCTCCCAATGTATTGAGTACATGGCCTATTATACATTGGAAGGCTACGTCCTTCCCTTACTTCACGAAGCTCCATTATTAGTGCATAATCTGACTTTCAAAACAAAGATTATTCCTGAATGTTATTCAGAGTTGAATTTACCATCCTATCGAAGGAATAGGGGAAAGTACTCTGAAATAATAATTGGGAAGACAAAAGTTGATTACATTCTGTATTCATCAGGAGCGGTTGTTATCCATACTACTTGCAGCAACCGTCCTTTCAAGGTTGAGGTAGAAGAGGACCGGTTAAAGCTTGTTGCATTCTTTGGTCAAATTAGAGCTGGCCTCATAAATTTGCTAAATGACAGACATGAAAGGATTGTTCCTGATATCTGAATGGGAGGTAACTGAATGTGATTTCAACAAAGATATCAAGGTCAGTGATTATTTTCGTATTACGTCACTAAAAGTTAGGATAAAGCATCTGGACCACCTTCTTGGCCTATATATAAAAGCTATGGGACAAAATACCGTTCTTAGGGTAGAAGAAACCAAGCATCCCAACTTAAGGGCAGCTGACTTTATTACTGATATTTTTAATCCTATGGAAAAATTTCGGTTAGAGCAGCTTGAGCTAAAACAGAAAATCGATGAAATCTATGATATAGTCACGAAATCATTATCTGGTCATAGTTCTCCCGAGAATAGGAAGGAGGTCTGAACAATTGAAACATAAACATTCTGGTAGTGAAAAAGATATTCCACATCAATCTGATAACAAAGTAGAAGATGAGAAGAGCTTTCATGTTAGAGATATTGATCTATATTTACACGATGTCGAAGGAATAGGCCCAACTACTACTAAGAAGCTCAAAGAAGCCGGCATTACTTCTGTAATAGACCTAGCAGTAGCTAGTATCGATCAGTTAGCCGTAGATATTAATTGTTCTAAGGATAGCGCTGCTTTGTTTATTATGGCAGCTCAGAAACTGCTTAGAGAATCGAATGTATTAGAAAAGGAATTTGTTACTGCTGACTTTGTTCTTGAAAAAAGGAATTCTATGCTAAGATGTTCTACCGGCTCTAAATCTTTAGATGAGCTATTACTAGGTGGAATAGAAACTCAAGCTGTTACAGAATTTTATGGAGAATTTGGTTCAGGCAAATCACAGATTTGTCATACTTTATGTGCTATGGCATCTAGACCTTTGAGCGAGAAAGGTCTTGATGGGGGTGTAATCTATATTGATACAGAGGGAACATTCAGGCCTGAAAGATTACAGGAGATTGCTACCTCAAGAGGATTTGTTCCCTTAGAAGTATTAAAGAATACTGTGGTGTGCAAAGTATACAACAGTTCTCATTTAGAATTGATCATAAAAGACCTTGGAGGATATTTAAATAAATTTAAGGCTAAATTAGTAGTAATAGATAGTATCATCTCTCTTCATCGGGCAGAGTTCTCAGGTAGAGGCACACTCGCAGATAGACAACAGAGGCTTAATTCTATTTTACATAAGCTTGTCAGAGTTGCAGAAATTTTCAACGTAGCAATCGTTATTACAAACCAAGTACTGTCATCTCCTGATACATTCTTTGGGGATCCAACCAAAGCAGCTGGTGGGAATGTTATAGGCCATACTTCCACATATAGAATATACCTTAGAAAATCAGGTGAAAATAGAATTGCAAAGATGATTGATTCTCCATATCATCCTTATTCTGATACCAGATTTACGGTTAATGAGAAAGGCATAGACGATTTAGAAGATAGTACAAACAGGGCGAAGGAACTAGAAGGAGGCTCAGATTAACACCTTGCAATCTGATTCTGATTCTGAAATAGAAGATCTAATGAACCCTAAAGATGAACTCAAAAAGAAAATTGTAACTCTTGCATCTACTATGAGAAAATGGGATGATGATAACATGAAGATTCGGAAGACGGTCAGAAAGCAGCTTTTAGATATACTAGACTTAGGAATGAATAAACGCAAAATGCAAAAGACTGAGCTTAGGAATCTTGTAACTGAGATTTTTCGACTCTATGGCATTAGCGATAGCTGGATTAGAAAACTGCTACCCATGGAGTTAAAGGATATTTCAAAAACACGTATTAGTTATCTGCAAAGACGGGAAATTGAGAAAGAGCGTCAAAGGCTGTTGCAGTTGCAACAACAGCAGGGTTCTGAAATTAGTGTATCTATCCATCCTAATGTAGAATCTTTATCGTATCAACCTACTCAGACAGAAATTAGGGAGGAGTTAGAGTATGCTTCAGAATATCATCCTCACAATCATAAAATACTATCATCATCAGATTCTGAAGAGCCAGGTAAAGTACGAGATGAACTAGGTGATGCCTACAAGAATAAGATCGAAAAACTAGAAGCAGATGTACGACGGCTATCGGAGCAATTTATTGCGAGGATCACGCTTCAAGCATCCAGCAAAACATTTCCTTTGATTGCCCATATCGATCCTGTGAAAAGGAAGATCACATGGATTCGATTTGAAAACGGTTCTGGCATTTAAAGGATGATGTGCTACTTGGAGCTCATCGCAGTTTAAATAGTTGGTCCGATGAGTCATATGTTTAACACAGAGCGATCAGAACAGAAAATCAGGGAACCACCCCATGTAGTAGGATCTACTACCATTACAAAAATCCACATAAACAAAGAATATGAAAACCTATTACCGCCTATGACTAATGAAGCATTTCAGTCCTTGTTAAGCTCTATACGTGAAAGTAGGCAGCTTGAACCCATATCCATTAATAATAAAGGTGAAGTTTTGGATGGACATAATCGACTAAGAGTTTGCGAGAAGCTCAAATTAGAACCTCTGTTTGAAGTCAAGGAATTTGAAAATCCATCACAAGAAAAGCTGTACATTATAGACGTTAACTTACAAAGAAGACAGCTAACAGA
>JAATVR010000537.1 GCA_014523665.1 Nitrososphaerales archaeon TH526 | reverse complement strand
CTGGAAGCGAGGGCATCTTTGTCAAGACTGATGTGGCAAACGAAAATGATGTCAGATCGCTTGTAGAGAGAACAGTTGAAACGTACGGTAGGCTTGATTATGCGTTTAATAACGCTGGCATAGAACAAACGATGGCACCACTAACAGAACAAACAGTTGAAGAGTTCGATCAGATCATGAACATAAATGTCAGGGGAGTATGGTTGTCTATGAAATATGAGATTCCGGTGATGTTAAAAAGTGGTGGTGGAGCAATAGTAAATAATTCCTCCGTAGCCGGCATAATGGGATTTCCACAAATGGCGATCTATATCGCAAGCAAACATGCCGTGCTTGGACTGACTAAATCAGCTGCTCTAGAATATGCCAAATCTGGAATTAGAATAAACTCCATTGCTCCAGGCGGAGTTGATACAGATATGGTTGAACGATTAACAGAAGACGACAAGCAGTGGAGAGAAACATTGACGTCAATGCATCCAATAGGACGTTTATCAAATCCAGAAGAGATCGCAAATGCAGTAGTCTGGTTGTTATCTAACAGCGCATCTTTTGTCTTAGGTCATACGTTGCTAGTTGATGGAGGGGTGGTTAGTCGATGATGCTTAGTCTGTCCGACCAACTTCATATTTTTACTGTTAATTTTCAAGTTCGCTGAATCATTAGTTCGATCCAGAAGTAGTTATTTAGATAATCTTTATTTTGTATCATCTCTATCTATTTATCAAAAATGGCTGATACGATTCTTTCTCAAAATGAAATAGATTATCTCAACACCCAGCGTATAGCAAGAATCGCCACAGTATCAATAATATCAGACAGGCCAATTCAACCAGATGTTGTGCCAGTTGGCTTTGATTTCGATGGCGAGTATATATATGTAAGTGGTATGAATATTCTCAAATCTACAAAATATAAAAATATTCTAAAGAATCGAAATGTCGCAGTTGTTATTGATGATCTGAAGACTGTTGATCCATGGGATCCGCGAGGGATACGGATTTACGGTGATGCTGATGTTGTTACTAGACGAGGTGGATATATGGATCCATCCGGTCATTCAGAGCATACATACATTAGAATTCGTCCAATAAAGAAATGGAGCTGGGGGATTGACGAGCCAGTCTTTACAGATGGAAAGTTTAATGTCAAGAGGGCACATACATAGAATAATGACTAATTTTATTACCTAGTAGATTCTAGGATCTACTAATAATTATCCGATATATGATTAAATATAACTTTCGATAATAAAATAGAATGTAGGGATGTCGAGGCAACTGAGACATCAAACCAGATCCGAAATAATTTCGTCTATTCTTCAAGTGACTAATGGTAACAGAGCAACTTGGTTAAGGAAAATGATTGCCTTTAAGATTGGATAATAATTTGGTGATGACTTATGATGGCAACGATCTTATGAACAAAGCTCGTGAAGATTACAAGCTATGTATAAATCGTCCTCAATTTCAAAAGCATTCAATCACTTACTGTCATGATAGTTGGGATCTGATATCATTGCGTTGATTCTTTCAAGAAAAGATTCTCTATCAGTTGGTTTATTTATTATGTGTTTGTCAAATCTAATTCCTGGTAGTATACTTAATAATTCCTCTGCGGCGTCAAGCGCAGACAAGCTCTAATATTAGATATGATTCTTGTTGACTCTACCATATCAACAATGCTTATACAACATTCTATTTGTTCACCTGAGAAACGCAGCTTGTAGTTGTCAAGATCCTCTCTCCGGTAAGTCATGGAGACTTATAGGAAATTCTGAAATAAAAAGGCTATTTTAGGTGTATTATGATATTTTAGAGCTATAAATCACCTTAAATAGCCATTTCACATATAATATTTAGGTTGATACTTTCGAGTGCTAACAGAAATGATGGAAGGGTGATTAAGGAGAGCACCGAGGTTTTGTACGGAATTGATACTGTAATGAATACAGTATTACGTTTCTTGTACCAAACGATGAATAAGATCGATGCCTGTGTTGATTACACTCGACCGTCATTAGCAGTCGACATTGAGATATTAAATAGAGCATTCCTTGACG
>JAATVR010000536.1 GCA_014523665.1 Nitrososphaerales archaeon TH526 | reverse complement strand
TGCCCCAGAATCCTCATCTGGCATATGCTGAGTCTAAAGCCAAGATAAAGGAACTGGAGAAGCAAAGTACAGAGCTAGGCAAGAAGGTGCAGAAACTGAAATTATCGCTCACTACAAAACTATTATCATTACATGAATCTTCTCAGGTGGCAAAAGATGTTTTAGAATCAACTCGGAAGCCAGGTGGCACCAAGAATTTCGCAATGATTCAGGGTTTTATTCCTGAACAGATGGAAAATAAATTCAAGAGCTTGACAAGCGACTATGTCTCGGTGATGGATGCTCCTCAACACTCGACTAGTCCGGAAAGTCACGCTGATGATCACACTGAGAAGCTCCCTACGCTTCTGAGAAATAAGAAGTATATTCGTACTTTTGAAATCATTACCGAGACTCAAGGATTACCCAATTATGACGAGAGAGATCCTACGCCTATTATTGCGTTCGTGTGGCCTCTGTTCTATGGACTGATGTTCGCAGACCTAGGCCACGGCATATTGCTCTTTGGTCTAGGAATGCTTTTCAGGTACCGTGGTAATGGATCCCTGACTACATGGGGAACTTTGATAGCGGCTAGTGGAGCGGCCGCAGCCATTGCCGGCCTTGGAACGGGAGAATTGTTTGGTTTCCATGCCATTGAGCTACCGATTCTTGCACCTATTCTTGAACAATTAGGATTTGTAGGAATGTTGAGTGTGTCAGAGCTAACCTTTGAGGAGGTAGTTAAGATTTTGGAGATATCCATTGCTATAGGGGTGGTGCATATCTTGCTGGCATTCTTTTTGAGGCTCTGGGCAAGTATCAAAAAACATGATAGATTGATGATCTTATACCATGATATTCCAACCATAGTACAATACTTTGCTGTGGTAAGCCTCATTCTAGCGGCTATAGGGTCAGGATATGATATCATCGGCATGTTTGGCATTACAGGAGTTACCCATGATGAACCAGTACCTTGGCTGACGGTCGTTTTCGGAGATTGGGTTACCGTCGATTTAGTTGCAAAAGCAGCTCCCCTTGTCATCATTGGCACCGTGATAACCATGATTATCGGAGGCATGAAGGAAGAGAAGCACCTTAAGAAACTTGGGAAGGATGAGGGTGGTGGAGTGGTAGGTATAGTTGTGGAGGTGATAATGGTAAGAATCATCGAAATGCTTTCGAATACAATAAGCTACTCTAGACTCGGCATAATGCTACTAGTTCATGCCGCACTGCTCGTGACTGTTATCGATTCATTCGATTCGTTAGGCGGTACAGCTGGAGGATATGCCGTTCTTATCGGTGGAAATATTGGCATTATGTTGATTGAAGGCCTCATAGTATACATTCAAACAATTAGGTTACACCTTTACGAATGGTTTCCTAAATGGTATATTGGCGAAGGAGTTGACTTTAAGCGCCTCGTACCTAAGATGCTATATTCCAAATTTGTATGGCAGACTAGAGCCATTGATCATAGTCTAGACAGTAGTCGAGTAGAAAACAAGAGAGGCACTCGCGAAGAAGTGATTGGGAGGTAATGAGGGTAAATTACTTCAGCTAAGGCCGTAGACCAGAATACCAATTTTGAAGTTGGATCGAGATTTTACAAGATAACCATCAGCTGTATTTTGTTATCTACAATTAGCAGACGAATGTGTGGGCTGAACCTTACTTTGCTAAGCCAGGAGATGTTGGGATCCTATCTATAAATATCCGATTATGAATTTTGCTAAGGAGTATGACTAGGGTACATCAGTTTATTGGTGTTTTTTGTAGTTGTTAGACAATCCGATTGCCGTATTTGACTCTGGTCTAGGTTCCCTGTCGGTAATAAAACAATTGCGTAAAGACTTACCGACTGAAAATCTGTTGTACCTCGCAGATGAACAACACTTTCCGTATGGTAACAAGACGAGGCAAGAACTTCTAACCATAATCCATGATGTCTTACGATATCTCGAACGATATAGACCAAAGCTGGTAGTTATTGCTTCAATTACTCCCTCTGTTCAGATTCTTGATGAAGTCAAGCGCTTATCCAAGATAGGTGTCGTGGGAGTCATCCCTCCACTCAAGACAGCTTGTAAGCTGACAAAGAAGAAACACATCGGAATCTTGGCGACCGCAGGGACGATCAAAAGCAAGGAATTAGGTGATTTGATAAAGTCTCAAGTCCCACAGAACATACTTGTAACCAGATTTGATGCATCAGAAATTATCGGATTGGTGGAGAGCGGTGAATATATCAGCAAGGAACGAAAAACATTTGATGCAATTTCGAAGGCGATACAATATCGGGAAGATCTAGAATCACACATAGATGTTATGGTTTTGGCAAGCACCCACCTACCTTTTGTCTCGAATTATCTTGCCTCCTTACTGCCAACCATCAGGTTGATTGACCCTGTGAAACTCCTTTCAAACGACGTGAGAAAATACCTAGCTACAAATCATATGGCCAAGAAGAAAGGAGTGGGCCGAACAGAAATTCTAATCACATCGAATAAATCTAGATTCGAAGGAATCATTAGGGATCTAGGCATTAGAGAACCAGTAAAGGAGATATTTCTCGCCCTTTAAAGGGAACACCATCCTTTCTCCAATCCCTATCAAAAAGGCATCTTGCAAGGATTGTTGTATGTTCAGATATTTTTTGACGATTCGGTAGATTTACCTTGGGCTGGAACTCAATAGTTTCAGTATGGATTTGAGGGTCGTTTTCTTGGGCACATCAGCTGCCACCCCTACTGAAGCGCGAGGACTATCTTCTATCGCAGTAGCTCGAGGAAGTGAGATACTTCTCTTCGACGCCGGGGAAGGTATGCAAAGGAACTTTGTAAGATCAAGCCTCAGAATGAATAGCAAAATGAAAGTCTTTATCACACACATGCACGCTGACCATTCACTCGGAATCTTGGGGTTGCTCCAAACTCTATCTCTTAATGGCAGGACCTTGCCTATTGATATTTACGGTGAACCAAGACTTGCAGAATTCATAAAGTTTAGTATAAACCAGATAGGTTTCGGGCTTTCTTTCGACATAAATCTTCACAATATCGAAGCCGAGGGATTATTGGTGCGTGAGAACGATTATGAGGTGACATGCTGTGAAGCAGACCATCATGTAATTGCGTACTCATTTTGTCTAACGGAATTGGAGAGACCCGGGGTTTTCAATGTCAAACGAGCAGCACAATTTGGAATACCTGAAGGGAATTTATTCAAGCAACTTCAATCAGGGAAGGATATCATTATCAAAGGAAGTATAGTAAGATCAACGGATGTGGTAGGGCCGAGACGGCCAGGGCGCAAAATAGGTATCTCAGGTGATACAAGACCAACTGAAAAGCTTTGTAAGTTTTTTGAAAATTGTGATCTGCTTGTCTTTGAGTCAACATATGGTAACGAGCTCCGACATAAGGCTATTGAAAACTATCATGCTACTGCTACTGAAGCTGCTACGCTTGCAAGGCAATCTGGTGTTAGGAAGCTTGTGTTGACCCATTTTAGTACAAGATACAGGCAGAGCAATCAATTACTTGCTGAAGCTCGTCTCATTCATGAAGATGTAGATGAAGCAAGCGATTTGAAGATAATAGATCTTCCATATCGTCAATAAATAAGCATGTTTGAACAACTTGGCATTGAGTCGAGACTCTATATTTTCTTACAAATTTATAACTGGAGCTCACTAATATTTGCAGGGGATGAAGTGAATAATCGCTGCTCCAGTCAGAGCCAGAAGCTATGATGACCTCGCGACGAACAGACCCCAAAAAATTAGATTTAGACTGATTATTTCAAGCGTGATTTGCACACCCGGAAACTTTGCTTTTACAATAGGAAGTATATGACGGTCCTTTGAAATTTTTCTCAGAAGACAACTGTCAACACGTAAAAAATAGTCATAGTCATGCCTGTAATCCACAACACATACATTAATCATGTAACATTACTCAAACAATGTCTGTGGAAGATATAATATACGATTATCCTCTTTATAGGCCTCCTTCTGAGGCAAATTCAGTGATCCTGCAGGTCACGTTGGGATGTTCCTTTAATCATTGCTCATTCTGCAGCATGTACCGAACAAAAATCTATCAAGAAAGGTCGCTGGATGAGATCAAATATGAAATAGACTTGATTTCTAAACACCAACCCCTTACCGAAAAAGTTTTTCTTGCAGATGGGGATGCCTTGAACGTTAAAACAGAAAGGCTGATAGAACTAATAGACTATGTAACTTTTAAATTCAAGAATCTTAAGCGAATATCATGCTATGCCATGCCAAGGAATTTGCTGCAGAAAAAAGCCTCAGAACTTGATATGTTGAGAGATCGAGGTCTAAACATGCTATATGTAGGGATAGAGAGCGGAAATGACGTCGTGCTTCAAAAAGTCACGAAGGGCGCATCTTCATCAATGATTATTGAAAGTTGTAAGAAGGCAATCGATCACGGTTTCAAACTTTCTTGCATGGTTATCTTAGGCTTGGGTGGCAAAACATATTCTGATGTGCACATATCTGATACCGCCAAGGTTGTGAGTCAGATTAGCCCTCACTATCTAGCGGCGCTCAATCTCTACTTGGACGGAACTGTACACAGCGAGTTCATGTCCAAGTTCAAGGAGTCATTTTCTTGGTTAACTGATCTGGACATCCTAGACGAACTGGAAAGACTAGTCATGCTATTCAATCCAGCCAGAGAAGTAATCTTTAGAGCGAATCATGCCTCTAACGTTTACAGCATCGGTGGGACCTTGCCAGCTGACAAACTAAAGCTTCAACGACTGATTCATGAATTGAAACGTCATCCTGAAATGTTAAGACCAAAGATAGTCAGAAGATTCTAGCTCTGATTGGGCGCAGCTTTCTATTCCCGCAGTCATTAATTATACCTCTCACATCGACACTAATGGCCGACGATTACATCATAAAGTATTAGAAGATCATCTTTACCAGAAATTAGAAAAACAAATAAAAGAAATTTTTGAGTGAGGTTAAGTTACCAGTGGTGCTTTTCGTCCGGAATAAGGCCTATTTGCTCACGCTCGAAGTAAGTTTCCAGTTCTTGAGTCCATTTTTCTTTAGCTGAACCTCCTCCAAGTCCCTTTCGTCTGAGCCAAAATGCAATTACACTCAGGAGGAAAACTGCGAAAAGCATTGTCCCAAATATGTATACCATTACATCAAAGAACAATGGGTCATACGCTGGTCCTACCTGCTTCAGAAGACTCTCCAATCCGGTGCTGAACATTCCCACAAGGCTTAGAATGGCGCTCATAATACGATATAATCCAAATAAAATCTATGATATATACATTTTGGTTCACACGCCTGGATTCACACCTGGTATGAAGAGCTTACCAGTCAATTTTAGAACTAGTAATTACGCATTTTCAACAGAACATTATCTTACTAACCATATCAGACGGTAGAAATTACTCAAAAAGAAGAAAAAGGTATTGTTTCAGTATCCTTATCTGTTTTGATTTCTTTTCATAGCCTCAAGTTCGTCTTTGTACCTCTGAGCTTCTAACTTCCAGTCCGGTTCACTCTGGCGTGTAGACTGCGATGTAACTGCCCTTCTCGCCCCTCTAGACTTGATGAAGAATGCGGCTGCCACTCCTCCGAAGATTACTACTAGTACTATGATAAATAGTATTGTGTTGTCAAGGGTACCGCTAACCATAGAAGTTCCGGAACCATATGCACCTTGTTGCTGAGCAAGTGATGTTTTCTCCCTAGCAAGTTTCAGCTGTTCCTCAACACTACTCGATGTCGTTCCTGGCCCTCCCCCGCCTGTGTACTGAGCATTAGCTGTCTGAATACCAGGCAAAATAAATGCAGTTGCCATGAGTACTGCCATAGTGGATAGAGCCGGTAGGTAGGCTTTATTCATATGTTCATTTTTCGAAAGTCGATTATTTAACTTTTTTGTAATACCTGTTCATTCTTTAATCTCCGTAACATTTAGATGTAGACCCTCAGAACGTTGTCTATCAATGGCACGAATGCATGCGCATACACGCGGCAAGTCTCATTCAACCCGTCCTACGTCCAAGAGTGTGCCTACTTGGGTAAGCATAAGTCATTCAGACCTTACAACTAATATCATCAAAATGTACAAGGAAGATGGTCTAACCGCTTCCCAAATTGGTATCATTCTTAGGGACGAATATGGCATTCCACTAGTGAAACCAATTTTGGGCAAAACTATAACTGATGTTTTGAGGGAGAATGGCATTAAGCAGGATATGCCAGAAGATCTAGACAGGTTAGTAAAAAAGGCCCTTGGTTTACAAAGGCACCTCAGAACACACAATAGCGATAGGAGGAATGTTCGTTCCCTCGAACTGATCGAATCGAAGATCCATCGTTTGTCAAGATATTATAAGACAAGGGACAAGATTGACAAGAATTGGAAATATGCTGCGGTTATAGCACAGGCTCAATAGATTCACGACTTCTCGATGAACCCACGAAAGAGGCTGGATGATGATCTCAAGTCTATTTCAGATGATATTCGGGACGTCATAAGAAAAGACAGCAAGATCCTTATTTTATCATCCCCCTCCGCAGATGGGATAGCAGCAGGTAGTATAGTTTTCCAAACTCTTCAACGATTAAACGCCAAATGTGTGTTGAGAAGCAGATCTGCTCTAACAGATTCTCTACGGATTGGAAACTCCTTTTCTGATGAATATGATTTATGTTTGCTGATAGATTTCGAACACGAGTCAGTCGAAAAGCTTGACAAGCACCTTCAAAACAAATGGTTCCTGATCCGGCATCTTACAAATGAGATAGCCCCTGACGCTAACGAGGCATATAAACAGAGAGTTCTGAATATTAATCGGTACGAACTCAATGGTTTGTCCGAAATAACCTCTGGAGGAATCTGTTATCTACTTTCGGTAACATTAGATACCAAAAATTCAGATCTGTCTGTGTTGGCTGTACTTTCTTCATTTGGCGAGAGACAGGATCGTGGAGAAGGGCGGTCACTTATAGGGATAAACGCTGAAATAGCCAAGGTTGGTGAATCTCAGGGTCTGCTACGAAGCCAATCAGAAGACCTCCTGATGGTAGGGCGCGAATGGAGGCCTATACACGAAGCAATCGCTCTGACTCGATTTCCATTTCTTGACGGATTAACATGGAACTTACAGAGGGCTAGGTCAATAGTGGAAAATTCTGGGATCAAGTTGAAGGAAAATGGAAAATGGAGAGTCTTCACCGATCTTGTGGAGCAGGAGAAATGGTCAATTTATGATGGAATTGCAAAATTCGTTGCCACCAATTCTGGCACCGAAGGGCTACCTTTAGAAGGCCTACGTGGAATCAATTACACCCTACTTAAGGAGGACAGGGGAACTCCACTTCGTGACGCAAGGGAGTATTCCGATCTCATTGGAATATGTGGCAAAGTACAAAAATCAGGAATAGCAATATCGATTTGCCTTGGTGATCGGTTCAAGATGTTAGCTCAAGCAGAAGAAACTGTCTCTCGCTATCTTGACAATCAGCGACGATCGTTAAGCAATATACTCGCAGAGAAATGGAGGATCTGGGTGGACCGAGAAATGGTCTTCATGAATGGGGAAGGAGTGG
The DNA here is from genome assembly GCA_014523665.1 of Nitrososphaerales archaeon TH526. GTDB lineage: Archaea > Thermoproteota > Nitrososphaeria > Nitrososphaerales > Nitrososphaeraceae > TH5896. The sequence goes on along the minus strand of JAATVR010000536.1, from coordinate 354 downwards.
TTACTGAGGATGCACTCGTGGATATCATAATTCTTCTTGAATCCTCTCCGCAATTCTTACACAAGATCCTCGTTGGCAGGACGGTAACCCAAACAGGCACCTACAAGTATTGTTGCCTGATGCATGACATACCAAAATACACAGAGATGGCCTCAGCGATAAGCAATTGTTTTAGTATTTATAATTCATCACCACACCCTTATGATCCTTATCTACTATGCTGCGAAGTCCCACCTAGCGAGTTAGAAAAATTCATCACATGTTTGAAAGCTGCTTCCAGGACCAATGAAAATGCAAGAAACTCTCGTTGACAAAATCACTGTATATATAGAACTAGATTTAGAAGATGAAGGC
>JAATVR010000535.1 GCA_014523665.1 Nitrososphaerales archaeon TH526 | reverse complement strand
AGCAGATGACCGAACCCTAGTACTTACATTACAATAGTTTATAGCAGTTAGAGTATAATTGAGATAAATGCAAGAAAATCACTTTTCGAGAGTTTTGGTTGCTATTGATGGTTCGACTTCTTCGATGCATGCAATAGATTATGCAATTTCAATTGCCATGAAAAATAATTCTCAACTCATTGTTCTATACGTAATTGATGTCTACAAATATCCCTATTTGGATTGTATCAAGCATAATAAATAATACTAAAATAATCAGGATGGTGACCTTGAGTCAATGATTAGTCATTATATCGATTATTCATATTCAGCCAATATTTAGCTACGCATAAACATCGATTTGATTTCATTTCAGACAAATAATATCATTAAATTGACCCCCCCAAAATTAGGTCAAATGAATTAGTCACCTTTGGGTTCCTTTTGAGCTCATATACTTCTAATTTACTTTATGATGCGCTGGTATCTAAGCTTATTACCTTACTACTAGAACTGCACAATGAGCATTTTTTATAACATTAGATGAGACGCTACCTAATAATAATTTCTTGAAACTAGTTCTACCTCTACTTCCAACAATAATTAAATCAACATTCTCTGATTCTGCATACTCCATTATGGTAGTTGCAACAGATTTTGCACCTTCAACAATCTCTGTCTTAAGGTTCTTAGACTTTGTATTGTCATTTATTTTTAGTTTAAAATTTTCTTTTATTTTATTCATCAATTTTTCAGCTTCACTTTTTTCTTCCAGATACTTCTCAGAACCAAATGTTGGTGCCAGGATAATTGAAGATGATAGATGAGTATACTTATAGAAATCGATTACATATAGAATAATGAGCTGAGAATCATTTTTTACAGCGATTGAAATTGCATAATCTATTGCATGCATCGAAGAGGTCGAACCATCAATAGCAACCAAAACTCTCGAAAAGTGATTTTCTTGCATTTATCTCAATTATACTCTAACTGCTATAAACTATTGTAATGTAAGTACTAGGGTTCGGTCATCTGCTTCATTGATGGAATACCGAATTCAATGGAAGCATCAGCTCCAAAGAACCCAATGCTTTGTTTATGATGTTCAACTAGTATTGAAGTTCCCCGTTTGTACATGATCTTCTCCCGTTCTCATTCAAGGTTAATTCCAAATTATCATTCATATCAATTAACCCGGATCCTCTGAATAAATCCCTTATATTTAGATCAACATATTCAGGACCCAATCCTCTAAGCTTTTTTTTAACTTCCTCTTGACTGAACGTTGGGTCATTTTTTCCAAATATTTGCTGCATATTCTATTCAGAATAATTGCATTGCCCAGTTTTTAACTCTGCATCACTTTCTACGTTAGAAGGCATTATATCAACCATTGCTACTATTTCTCAGTTGGATTTGAGTCTTTATAAAGTGATGTCAGTTTCCGTTACTAGTCTTGTCAAGCTTAATTTCCTCGTCTATCTGAAACATACCAGAGCTTTAGGGAACTATATTTAGGTGATAAGTCCAGTCCGCATTATAGTTATAGCTAGGTTCGATAGGATTTAACACACTTACCTTGAGGTTCACATCATGCTTGCCGGCAGGTAAGGGTTCTAAAAATACGGAATAACCATCGGCAAATGCCCTATAATCGCCCGAAGGTGAATCGTATATGTTATTGTCTACTATGGTCGAATTGAAATATCCAGCTTGAGTTCTATACGATTTCAGATCCTTCAGCTTGACACCATCAACCGTAGCTTCAATTGCTCCGTATTCGTTTCCGGCGGTTGCACACTTACGCATACATTAAGTATTTATTAAATATCATGCTACCGCTTACTTCCAAGTCGAAAATGCCATGAAGGAGATACAAATATTTGTTCCAGATCAAGCGCTGAAGGAAGTAAATGACATTCTTAAGGAGTCACAAGTTGGAGGAATGAGTCATTACAGGATCCACGGTAGAGGAAGTTCAAAATCGGAAGAAGTAGCAGTAGGTTTGGGCACAATGAGGTATACTCCTGAATATAATCCAAGAACAAAGATCGAAGTTGTCGTTAGAGATGACCAAGTTGATAGCCTCATTTACAAGATTGCAGACAAACTACGTGCTAGCGATATTGTTGGAAAGATATTTGTTTTAGACGTTCCTATTGCATTGGATATAAGATCAAACAAGACAGGAGAATCAGCACTTTGAGGTGCTGCAGCAGCCTAGCCTTTAGCTTGGAGTGTATTGGGATGAGTTAGTGAATATATTGTGAAAAATAAAAAAGTCAATAACAACAGCAATGAAAAAAAAGAAGATGACAAACTGAAGAAAAAGAATGGCTTAGTTAGTCCTAACGAAATTGCGTCAAATAGTAATTTATGGCAACAATATTCTCCTATGGTCTGGAGCGAAATGTATAATGAATATATTAATTACACAAGAAGAATGACTGAAATATATAATGAATACGCTAAAAGTTCACAGAGGATGACAAAGTTGTACAAGGAACTGGCTGCAAATGCAGAGAAGATGACTAAGTTATATAAAGAATCTGCCAATAGTACAGAAAAAATGACCAAGTATTGGTTTCATTTCCTTTGGACGAAGCCAATGTCAAAAAATAAAGAATGAAAACAAGAAGAAGATCATCGTAGCAGAAAAAAATGAAAACGGACTTTTCTCTGTAACCTATTTGAAATACACAAACTTAGAGGACACTGCATATGAACTTCACATTCTATTCATTATCTCAAAGGTTATACCAGTGCATTTAATTAAAAAAGTCGGATAGACTCGTTTGTTTAGTCTTGATGAGTCGCTTATTCGTTCCCACATCACCTTCTTTTTCAAGATCATCAGTCGAGACAAAGTCATCACCCCACTTGACTTCTTCCAGACCTAAGAGTTGCCTGAAGGTATTAGCGGTTCTAGGACCAAAACCTGCATAATGATTATTTGCGGCAACGATCGAAAATCTAACTCCAGACATGTTTCCTCCTGCATCTGAGTCTCTTTTGAAGTTGCGCGCAAAATTTTTCATTTCCTTTATCCTATCGATCTGAATAGTACCGAAATCTTTCTCATGAATACTTCTATCCCCGATAAACCGCACGTAAACGGAATCTGACCTAACTATTGGAGGAGTTTTGATATCTGTAAGTTGACTCCAGACAAGGCACATATTTTTATTGGAAAAGAAATTATACGCAAGTTCCTGAAACCATGATCTATGTCTAACTTCTACCGCATATCTGAAACCATTGTCAAGATGAAGGACATTTCTGAGGGTATCTAGGCCTTCAACAATATCTATTGAAGGTGGCAACTGAATTAGTAGTACTAACAATTTTCCTTTAATTCGGATATAGATTCGAAGAAGTTTTCTAACTGCCCCTCATCGATATTTGATAGTCTCTTATCACGTGTCATAACCTTAGGGAATTTTGCAGTAATTCGAAAGTTCTCTGGAGTACCAGTTCTTAACCTTGAATTCGTTAGAATTCGATAGAAAGATAGAAAGATGAGTCAATTTCCACATAATTAAAGACGCTTGAGTAATATTTTAACCATTTAAAATTTTCAATACCTTTAGGATAGAATGGTCTTTGCCAAGATGAATAGGACCATCCGGAACATCCAATATAGTATTGCAAGTCCTCTGGTTGTCTGAGAGGACACGAATTGATAATAATTTTCGGTATTCGTTAATGAATTCGCGCGCGCAAAGTGTTCAATTAATTCTATCCCGAGGAACTGGCATTAGAATATTTTTCATTCGTTGTGTCAATTCATTCTTCTATAGTGACTAGTTGATTGTGACCATAGGTTCTCGAAAATAGAAGAACATGATAGGACTGTTGACTCACTATTTGAGTAAGTCGCCAAACCTAAATCATCTATATTATCATCATTTTCTTTTTCTTCAATTACGAGTGACAACTCTCTATCAGTTACAATTGTCGTCAGTCTAGTTTTTATCGATTTGATTAGGTAACATAACTCTATTCGAGGATATTCACTTAACCATTCTACTTCTCTCTTGTTAATTGGATTATCTGTACCAATCAGTATTCGAGTGACAATACCATTTTCTGCCTTTTTTCTTAAAATATTGAACATACCGAGTCTTTCCTATCGTTTTAATGTACTCGCGCGCGAAAATATCAATTGTATTTCATCAATCGCGGAGGACAACACTTTTGAAATAAGGGTCGTAGTTTCTTCCGTGTCTTGGATTGTCTCGATAAATTCCTTTTTCAGATTCTCTTCAATCTCTTTAATTCTCTGTTTGGCAGGGATTGCCTTCTTCCATAACATATCAAAAAAGTATTCTTGTTGTTCAACGAATGCGCGTACCGTACTCGATATAAGTAGAGGCGGTGGGGCGGATGCATTGGATTTTGCACTTCCCCTATAATAGGTTGAATCTAATACTCTGAAATTTCCTTTAATTTCATCCAGATGGCGGACCTCTCCAATATTCATTAGTTCCTTACAGTGGTTCATGTTTCCTTTAGTAATTTCTGTGATGAATCTTATTTTTACGCCTCTCTCTTTCATCTCATAATGCGCCCTCCCAATTGGATGGCCTGGTATCATAAGCATCGATGGTCCGGTAGAATCAATACAATTATCCAAACTAGATCGGGCAATTGAGAATAGCTTCAATGTTGAATTTACTGCCCCAAAGATGACTTCTGTTTTCTCTTCCACCTCAGTTATTGTAGGGTCTAAGGGAAATGACATACAATTATTCCCTGGAACGGGAAACCAAAGATCATATT
>JAATVR010000050.1 GCA_014523665.1 Nitrososphaerales archaeon TH526 | reverse complement strand
TTTGGCAACATACTTTGCTAAGAATCTACCAGGAACATCGGTATACCTTATCTGAATGAATTTGGGATCTTCATTTTTTGACATTGATTACCACACCAGTATTGATTAGTAGGCATTATCATCATCTTGACAATTTGTTTTGACCTTAAGATGAAGTTTTGGTCGTTGTTGATGCGATTGTCACATGCTACTTACCACGGCTAATGCCATAGCCGCATTTTCTAACACAGAACTAAAAGAATCAAGTATGTCATCATGCGAGGTTTGTAACCAGGACACTATTTAAATTCCGAATAAACGAAATGGGAACTTAACTAATTGAATATCCTAGATATGCCAGATGACAAAGCCAGTAATCACGCCCTATCCAGCTGCCCACAATACGTTGGTCCAACTCTCGCTGCTTGACATTTGGAATAGTTAGTATTTCCTGATTTAAATAACATTGAATTGCAGTAGTATCAATACATCACTAGTTATTCTAATAACGAATGGAAGAACGTGACATTCATGACTTGAAGTAGCCCTACTATCAAATGCCATATCGCTAGTGACTTACCAGTATTTCCGCTTAGGAGGGCATTAAAATATGCCGAGTACTTTACTTTAAATGGCTTTGCATATCTTGTGCTATCTCTAGCAGTGATTTTAGGTCTCTGCTTTTGGATTCTTTGGACAAGTTGCTTTCTTTTGGATTCTTTCCTTCCAATATGCATAGTAGTATGGGCCGTGAGATATCTCGCAATCATTCTTACCACACTTGACATATTCCTTCCGTATGGTAGCGTTTGTAGGTAGGGCATTGAACCTTTGTATAGATGATGCTTCAGCATCTTTAATTCTCTTGATAATTTTCTTATGATGCTCCAGCCTTCTATCTGCTTCCACTAATGCTCTGGCAATAATTCGTGATGCTAAAGGTGCTATTTTCTTGTGTGCTTTGACGTAGTCAATATACTTGAATGGCAAGGTTCATAATATTACTGAAAATGTCAGTAGAAAAGGTTTTGGGTTACATGATGACTGTTGTATGTTTTCATTTTGATCATTATTACGGCTAGTAGTGGCTGTATCAGGAGAAGATGAATCTCATCCATTAGTACTAAGGCTTATACTGGAACTAGTCTCACTATTCGTACTTTGTCTAAATATGATATCGGAATGCACGCTATTAGATTCGTCTGTCGTCGCAAAGTAATCTCACAGGTGACCAGACTGGCATAGTTATCCCCATAGGCTTCCACAGAATGCAGTCACTTCAACACCACCGGGAAATCCAGAATGGTTATCGATTCTGATTGGCCAACCCTCAGCGTTTGGAGCCTTGGGCCCGCTTTCTAAAACGGTAGGTGTAACTAGTCCCGCAGTAAACCTATAACCTCCTCCAGTTAGGAACGCACCGGAAGGAAGAATGGCACTGTAGTCGCTCGCTTGTAGGTAGTCTATGTCTACGAACGCCGTGGCCAATATATTGAATTCGAATCTATGTGCATTTGGTTATTAGATCGTATAGTTGAAGCCGGCTCGACATATGAGATCTTGGTATGCTAGAAGATAACGATAGATCTTTCACGATATCCACTCTTATGAAACATCAACATCGAACTGATATCCTAGAGGCTCCACTAGATCTGTCTTGTCATTATCTATTGTAGTCAGCTCTAAACCAATGTCATAGGTACCACTTTGATTGAATACAGGTCCACTGATCGTTATAGGGGAACCTGGGTCTGCAATCCAAGCGTTTGTAAGTACATCTTGAGTTCCTCCAATAACAGGTTTTGAGGAATCTCCGCCACCTTTGCCTTTGAATATCAATCTGATTTCACCATTATGATCGTGAAAGAAACCAGACAGTATGTGTTTTCCATCTTTAGATATATCCATTCTAAATGTCACATGTTGAATATTCATGTTCTTTCCTTTGCCAAGGAATCCGATCTTCATAAGTGCGTCATTGCCTTGTGTTATATTTGCCGGATCTGTATGAATATCTAATACCACTTTTCTATCTCCTAAAGCTGCGGCAGGAGGTGGTGCACCATGATGTTGCGCCTTAACTTCTGGGGCTCCCTGATCAAAGGCAAGAATACAGCTTCCGACAAGAACGAAGGAGGCAAAGACAATGACAACTAATTTTCTGCATTTCATCTGACCGTTTTGATCAAGTGTTTGCCAGAATATGAATCTAATAGTTAATTGAAATCATAATTATGATATCCAAAGATGAACTGTGGTTCAAACCGTTAAACTCAACCTGTTAAATGGTTCTGGAGTTGGACATCCTCCAGCTAAATGAGTGTTTAAATTTTATTCACCTAGCAAAAACCGAAGATAGACAGAATATTAACTCAACCAAACTACCTATAAAAAAATCATTGTGTGATCTATGTATGTCATCTCAATCAGTGAAAGTCAGTGATATAATGACCAAAAACTGGAAACTGTTAGATCTTCGTCTAGCGCACAGGATGTAGTCATAAGAATGAGAGATAAACAAGTTAGTTCCGTGTTAGTGATTGATGATAAAAATGGCAGACTTCAAGGGATTGTTACTGAGCGTGATCTCTCAAGAAAGGTGTGCGTTAGTGATAAGAATAGCAATACGATGTTGTCCATTCAAATAATGTCATCCCCTCAATGCGACATTAGACTTATTCAGCGCGGATAATAGTGGTTAGGATTTAAATTTATTATATAGGTGTCTCAAACTATTCAATAATATAGTATGACTTCTGAGCCTTCAGAGAATGAATCACTTGAATTTGAACCAATTTTGAATAATGTACAACATACTCTTTGTGACAAAGATAAGAGAGATAGGAAGGCAGGCCGAGTTCCAAAATGGCAATCCTTAGAAGACATAGTTAAAAAAATGAAAGGCCTATCTCAAACAACGGACGTTTGGTACTTGGCTGAAT
>JAATVR010000534.1 GCA_014523665.1 Nitrososphaerales archaeon TH526 | reverse complement strand
TCATGAAAAGGAATATTCGAATCGTATTTCCGGATCTTGGTTATGAAGAGATTAAGATAGAATTAGATGCCTCACTTGCACCAAAAACGATACAGGCAATCCTTTCGAATCTGCCTGTCAAAGTTAACCTGAATAGATGGGGAGATGAACTGTATACGGATAGCACGAGCATAGTTGTACAAGCAAAAGAAAATTCAAAGACGGAAGTTTCTGAATTAGATTTTGCCTACTGGCCTGAGGGAAATGCACTATGTTTATTCTTTGGGCCTACTCCAATTAGTAAGGACGGAAAAATATTGGCCTACTCTCCTGTCAACGTCATCGGAAAAATAGTGCGTTCCAATAATGTCAAGTTGTTGGACAAGGTTAAGGGCAAGATGACAGTGATTATTAGTAGTTAAGAATTATCACAGATGACTTAGTTTTTTCGACGTATCTGTTATTGTATGTTTCTTTACTGTCCCAGATGACCTTGGGGGGGATCGAATTGACGTGTTTGCTATCCATCCTTTTTTCAGACAGGACATCCAAAACTAAATCATGTCCCAAAATCTAAACTTAAGGCCTCGTGTTTTTCATTATCTTGGGGGCAGATAGGATCGCCGGCTCTTAGATATCAAGAAAAGTTGTCGTCTAAATTCTTCCAATTTGGTGTAGAGTACCATAGTTATAACTTTGCAACTAGTTCATTATAAATATCTGTACAATGATTTATCACCACAGCATTATCGGTTCTGGCAATGAACAATTATTTTATTTCAAAATATATCTAATTATCCCTCCCCCATGGCAACACACCTTACTCATTATAAGGTCTTAGAGGGTGGTCACTCCATCTAGAATGAATTACCAACTTTTAGAATACTCCTGTTCAGAGTGCGGTGTGTTACTAAAGAAGACAATGGGGGAGTCATACCAGGATCTTTTTGCAATCAGTGGCAGAGAAGAAGAATGCCCAACGTGCGGCTCTATCCTAAAGACTCTGAAAAAAGAATGGAAAAACCCATTACAACCACGGCAACTGTATGACAAGGAGAACAAGAGACGATCACCAATATCGCAATCACCAGTACTCTCATCAAAATTCCAGACGGCATATGATGAATTTATTAACAAACTGATGTTCGATGTCGAGGCTTTAGATTTTTCTCTTCAAAGCCTTGATACGGATGACATTACATTAGCTATAATTAGCAATAATAATCATAGCAAAAATAATAGAAAATTCATAAATATTCTCTTGACCCGGCTATGTGTTTACTCTTTATCTTTACGACGGCGACAAGAAGGCTTTAGTTTATCATCAGCATCATCAGCATCATCATCATCACCGCCTTCATCGCCATATGTAGTAATTGTGGATGCTGGAAATAGTTTAGATTTTTATCAATTTGTAGAATTTATAAGGCAATATGGTTTAGATATAAAAGAGACTTTACAAAGAATAGTTGTAAGTAGAGCTTTTACAGTTCATCAACTAACTAATCTAATTATTAATGAATTACCTAATATAATTAGGCAACTTGAGACGTGCATAGTGATTGTTCCAGATTTATTGCATATGTTTACTCATGATCCCAACATTGATCCTAAAGAGGCGAAGTATCTAATAAAAGAAATTGTTTCTGCGATAAGGAAAATAGCAATATCGTCGAGCCAAATTCGATGCGTAGTGTCTTGGAATTATCACCGCCAGTCTTCTTCATACAATAAGATTCTTCTTCCAATATTTGATAAATATATTCAGGTCACAAGCTTAGGAGGAGAATCATCATCGGCATCATTCCCACAATTAAGCATAAAGATCAATCATAAAATAGGCTATGAATGTTGCAGCATGGATAGTAGTAGTAGTAGTAGTAATTGTAATAGCAGTCGTCACTGTTTACTCCAGGTAAGAGACATAAATTTTGTTCCACAAAAATATAGATGAGGAGTCAGTACAACCACGCCAAAGCTGGAATAGTAAGAAGATAGTATCTACATTTTTACACTAATCAAGAGGGAATGGATAAAATTAACAACCAAGGTGGGCGTTTCCTTAGATCGCTAGTGCATAATAAACATGCCAATTGAGAGAGTATAGATAAAAAAAGAGATAATTTGACAACATCATCACAGTGGGAAGGCAACAGTAAATATTGCACAATATGAAAATTCTTTTCCTGCAGATGGGCATGTGTACGAATACTTAAGTAAATTAGAATAGTTGTTATACCAATGAGGACAACGCAAAGCTCAGGTCCAACTAATTCATCCAATCAGACGTCTAAAACTCCGTCGAAAAATGAAGCAGAAAAAACAGCTAAAGCTGTCAAAAATGCAGCAAAGGCTCTGCGAGAAGCAGCTATTTCTACACGAGAGGCGGTCAAGGCAGTTAGTGATAGTGGTGTTGTTATAGAGCTCGCTGGATCAATACAAGCAGCAGCGAAGGCGGCCAGAGATACAGTGCAAGGCGTAAGTGATACAAGCAAGGACCTTCACGAAAGTCAGAGAGCACTTAAAGTCGGAAGTGCCATACTACAAACGTTGTCATTAGTGGAAGAAACAGAAGATATAGCAAGTCAAACTACCGCCCAAGTTTCAAAGACTGCCCCTAGAATGACAGGGACGTCTTCAAAGGCGGCCAAAAGGAAAAAGAAAACAGGTGGACATAACGCCACTAAGAATGTTAGGAGACGGTTAACAACGGACAAGAATAAAGCTCAAACTGAAGTCAAGGGATTAGAATGAAAAACGGAAATGAGCAAAGTTAACAAGAAAAAATTATCGAGGAGAAAAGTAAAAGTGGCAAGTCTCTTACATATAAGGTAGAGTATTAGGAATTTGGCGATTGGTAATATTTTATCGCTGTTCGAATGAACTCAGAAATCCTCACTAATTGGGACAGAATTATTTATCATTTGTGGCCAGATTAATATTGCTAAGAATAGTTAGAAACACTTCATGGTTTGACTTCATCACAGTCATCAGTTACATTTTTTTGACACCTGTCAAAGTTTTCTTTACCAGAAATGACTAGAGATCACCCGGCGGCAATATCCAGTCTAAGAGCTGGAATTATTGTCATAGAGGTTATTGGTTAATACTGTCCACAAATAATGAAATGAATGTTTATCAATCAAGTTAACGTTTGTAATACTATTCTGCAATGTGTATAGTAGTAACGTGCTATTTTATCTCTCTATTATATACTCTCTTTAAATGATCTAATACTAGAAAATAGAGAAAAATTGGCTATTGGAAATGATAGACAGTACAAAGATACTTAAGAAATGATACTTGAAATGTTCTACCCTCAATCAAATATCTTGTAAATCCAGGGCAGCATATCTAATCAATTGGTAAACTAAATGTGAAAGTGGCGCCTCTTCCGTCACTGTTATTTTCAGCAAATATTTTGCCTCCATGAGCTTCTATTATACTCTTTGCGATGAATAACCCAAGGCCAGTTCCAATATCAGATTTAGTTGCAAACTTTGAAAATAATCTTGATTGTATTTCGGGATCTATGCCGCTACCATTGTCTTTTACTCTAACAAAAGCGTATTCGTTCTCCTTTACAGTATTGCTGTTGCCAGACATAGAATATTCTGTCTTGTCCAATGTAATTGAGATGACTCCATTAATCCCCGTAAACTTAATTGCATTATTAATTAAGTTTGATAGCACTTGAAATAGTCTCGATTTATCAGCATTGACATAATATTCGATAACAACATTCTCTTTATCATTTAGAAATTGAATGGTCAATCCCTTTTCCGCTACCTGGAGATTGGTATTTGATATATCTTTTACCACATTTCTAATCTTTTCATTTAGATTTATTCTTTCCTTGTTTAACCTTAGCGTACCTGCTTCAATTCTTGACACATCGAGAATATCGTTGGTGAGGTTCTTAAGCCTAATAGCATTTCTTCGTAGAGCCTCCAATGAATCTTGTGTACTTGGATCACTATCAATTGGATTTTGTTTATTCAAGTTGTAGTCGTGTTGTAGTAGTTCAGTATATCCAACTATGGACTGAGTTGGTGTTCTCAGCTCATGTGCTGCTATGTTGATGAAATCCTGTTGCATCCTCTCATGAACTTTTAATTGTTCGTATGCTTCAAGTAATTCTTTATTGATAGTAGTGAGTTGTGCTTGTTTATCCTTCAAGGAACGATCGGTTGAGGTAAGGATATCATTAGAGGCTCGTAACTTATCTATCGTTTTCCTTAGCTCATAAGTCTTTGACTCCAGCGCTGTGTGAAGTCTCCTATTTGATGTGAGTACAACGAATGCAAATCCCAGGGCAATTGCTGCAATGACGATGTAAATAACAAAACTAAAAGAAATTTGTTGGTTTATCAGCTTCTGTACATTCTCTGCGAGGTTATGTGAAGCAGTAATATATAGCGTTCCTATACTATTATTCTCCAAAGATACCGGTTTGTATGCGATAGAGGCAGTATTGCCTTGGTATGCTACATCATATACATTAGCGGTAGGGATTGTCAGCGAATCCCTAAGCAACCTATTGAAAAATTCGTTGACCTGTAATGGCATAATTGATTGGAATTCTTCTCCAAGCACATTCAGTCCTATTAGAGAGTGATTTGTTGAAGTATAAAGAATAGTACCATCCTTATCAATGAATCCAATGGACGAATTATATTTTTCTGGAACTGTGCTCTGAAGGAAGTCTCCAAGTCTATCAATCCGTATCCCTGCAGTTACGATACCAACAAATTGTGCATTACCTGATGACGAAGCACTACCAGTATTGCTATCATTAAAAATGGGATATGAAATATAAAGTCTAGAAATGTTATCATTGGAATCAATAGCGCTACTATAATAGGCCTCGGAAGTTTCCTTAGGTACTGAAAAGTACTCTCTATAGCTAAGGTCGGTTCCCTTGTATCTTTGATAATTACTCTCATTTAGATTGCTTATCCATACTATTTTGCCCTCAGCATCAAGCCACATGTAAAAATCTGTTAGATTCGCTGAAATGTCCTGTCCCAAATTGATCAGGTCAAGCGCTGAAGTATCATTGTTCCGTATAGAGGGAGCCTCTGCGATTAGCTCTAGATTATCTGTAACAGCATCTACAGACCTCTCCAAGATCTCCGAGATAGTGTGAACTTCAATTTCAGCGTTAGATCTTACATCAGTTGCCGCTTGATTGAGAAGTTCATTGGACAAGGAATTCTGATATATGTTAAAAGCAATACCTAGCAATACCGCTGAAATTCCAATAATTAGCAGAACTGCGGTAGTGGTATAATTCCTGTACGAGGGCCGATCCATCCGTGTCAGCCATTTAGACGAACCTGATAAATAAATGCATATTTGGATTATAAGATATAATTGCGATTTATATGCCTGATCTCTGCAATTTTGTTGTCAATGAATGCTTCAATGAGCTGAGAATGAACTTTTTATCGGTTCTTCCAAATCATCATCAATTCCTTCGAGGGAGAAGCAAATACTAAGCAAGAACGGTGAAGCCAACATATCTTCATAAGTCATAGTGCCTTCTAACCGTATTGTTAAAGGTGATCAACTAAAGCCTAAATACTTCTCTGGTGTAGATAGTGAGATCAAAGAGGGCATTTTAAGTTAAGTGAGAATAAATTATACCACTTTCCTCAACTCCATGCATGAAATATATGGTATGAAAAATGGTGAACAGTCGAGTGAAGTCACGAGTAGAGAATTATTTCTCTCTCCACCCAGTTTCCTGCCTCCAGGGTTGCCAAATTGTAAACCCAATGTGCGGTATGGTTTTTCCTCTGATTCTAATATTAAAGAAATAAGAGAATTTGATCCGACCGCTACTGGAGCAGATACTGGGGGTATGGCTGCCTCCGATGAGCATAATAATCTGCCTCTTTCCGCGAGCAGTGGCCTCAAAAGAATTTTGATCGTAGATGATGATCATGATATTGCATTATTTTACAAGATGGCATTAGAACGAGTCGGATTTTCGGTAGATGTTTTCTCTGATCCCTTGAAATCCTTCTCCAGCTATAGGACTGGGGTCTACGATCTGTTACTGTTGGACGTAAGGATGCCCCAGATGAGCGGATTTGAACTTTACAGCAAGATTAAAGGGATTGACGACACAGTTAAGGTGTGTTTTATCACTGCTTTTGAGGATTACCACAACGAGTTTAAGAAATTATTTCCTCATCTAGACGAATCTGAATGCTATATTAAAAAACCAATAACGATGCAAGATTTAATTAGAATCGTAAAGTCGAGAATAGAATGCGATAAAAGTCGAAATTCCAACTAGCAACCATTGTCTTCTCTCATGGCAGTACTAAGCTCCCTAATAGTGATCAATGGCAATTTAAAAGGGATTTGTTGTTGTGCATACACGAGGGATCGGCAAATTTCTAATGTAAAACCTTTTGTGACTCATAACAGATGGCCTCGATAAAGTTATACATTCGCAAGTTAGATGCCTGCTTTGGCGGCAGATAGACCGTATTTCAAAGATTGAGTTCTGTAAATTGGCCTATGTTCGTTTATTTTTAGCCAAGTTTATGTTTAAAAGTATACCACAAATCATTTAGTATTACTTACCGAGTCCAAAAGTCAATTTTATGCTACTGTCAGCATGTCACAGTATCAGCCTTCATTTTCGGTTAAGCAACAGCTTTTAATGGTAATACCTAATGCCATATGTAATAATTATTTATAACATACCATCTCAGAGATATTGTGTCAGCACAAGGGTTTGCCTTGATCACTTCATCCGTTCTGTTAGGAATTGTCATATTAACAGTCGGGGCGCAAAAAATGACAGACTATGCTATTGCTACCGCGGATAGCAAATCCATCGGGGATTGTCTACTGAATCGATAGATATATTACATGCCAGTAAGAGTGATTAGATCAGAAATACTATCCACGATTTAGACAGATTTACAACAAAATCAGTGAATGTCACCAAATAGGCTTCCTCTTTTGGCCAGTATAACGGTTAACTTGTGAACCGCTACTTGGATTCTCTAGTTGTTAATACTATATAAGAATCAGTAGGCTACAACCGAAATCGACAGCACGGGAATTCAAAATACCTTCAGATGAAATGCACAAACCCCTTCTTTTTAACATAGAGAGGAATCACAATAATAGCTATCATATTTTATTCGGCCTACAGCAGTAAAACGTATGAACAATCAGGAGATCGCCAAATATGTAACGTGAGGAGCGGTTTTCGGGTTGATGGACAACATCAAAAAATTATTCTGGAAATTCAGCTGGGATTTCAGACGCTATGAAAAATGAATAGGTCTAGACATGAATTTCAAATTAGATGCGCCGCAAAGTTTAGATGAAATGGGATAGTACCAGAGATGAAACGATTGGATCGCGAGAGTTGTCTCGTAATACATAAAACAATAACGAGCAAACATAGTCAAAAAAGGAACAGTAGTGTAATTTTTTGATTTGAAAATAAGGATCGTATATTGGATCGGGAAATTCTTTATGGTACTATGTGGAAATTTTATTATCGTGATGGTTGGTACACTGCCACAGGATCATAAGTTTATATGATTCCATCCAAGATACACGATATGCCAGAATTTCCTGATACCTATGCATGGATCAAATTGATTGATCAGGACAAAGGTAAGGCAGTTCCTAGTGGTTCAATATTATGTCATCCTTCTAGTGTTACGATCCGATTCGTTGTGGCCAACAATAGCAATCAGCCTGCGGGAGAAATTGCTGTAATGGGGGTTCTCTACAAGGATGATGTGAAAGTTGTTCCTAGCCCGTTACCTATAACATGGATTAAGCTACAGACGAACCAGCTATGGAAGCATGAATATACAGTGACCAGTACAAAAGAAGCAAGTGAATTTCGCGCCACGCTATTCGGAGGTGTCGGCAGCTCTATTACAGAAGAGGACGAGAAGAATAACATTTTTAACACGAAATTTTCCTTTTCGGCAGCTCGTTAATATCAAAACACAAACGGTTGATACTTTCACACCACACGCTATTTTTGTATCAATTCATTATATTGGAGCAAATTTGAAAGTGTGGTTATGGCAAATAAGGATTCGAAATTTAGTGTCTTATTACATTGAGCTGCTATGTCATTTGGAGCATAAGTATTTCTTTTGATACAGTTAGCTGTTACTCATTATCTTGATCCCCCACAATAATATTAATAGGTTTGAAGCATTATCTGGATATACCAAGATCGATGCGAAGTGCATATTGTACCAATTGTAAACATGAGGTAGAGATTAGATCATTTAACTACGTAAGACTTGCCAACCTCAGAGTCGCTGTAGAAGGATCCTGCCCTGTTTGCAATTCAGTTCTTTTCAATACCCGAGTTATGCCTACCTCGTCTAGAAAGCCAATAAGTAGAAAGAAGAAAAGGAAGAAATTGAGTATCTATTCGCAGATGAACTGAACCGCCGGATGATTGTTACGTTTTAATGGCAGGATATCTTTATTTCGAGTCTTTCGAGGTCTATATGATCCTACATTTGGATCAAGATTGATGAATATTCGTACTATTTTATATACAAGTACTGAGCGCGATCCAATTCAACACCGTAAACTAATTCGACTCTTTATAGGTCATGCCTAAATATAAGGTATTTCGAATGCCATCTAGTTGGTACATGGACGAAGCAAATGTGTGTCAGATACAAGTCAGATGGTGTCCAAATGAATGTCATATGCATGTCAGGCTGACTTTTGTGCACAGGTTTCCTATACATAGGACTACCTTGATCCAATCAATAATTATTCTTTCTCTAATCACCGCTAGAAGCATATGAAAAAGCTTCAGAAAGAATACTGAATGGTTTGATAATAATTATCAGAGCTTGAAGAAATGTGACGGACAATTCATTGCTAATATACAGAGAAAACGTCATAGATTTTGACAATGATTATCGAATTCTTGTAAATAGAATAAAGAAATTGTACAATAAATCTGCTGCATATG
>JAATVR010000533.1 GCA_014523665.1 Nitrososphaerales archaeon TH526 | reverse complement strand
CCACTATTCGACTACGAACAACTCGTTTTTGACACACTACAAGATCACAAGCATCTCTGGATCAAGAAAGCAACTGGATTAGGCGTTACCGAGTTTATGCTTAGATATATGGCCTGGCTTTGTTTTTCGAGAAATATTCCTCGGAATTCACAGATGTGCATTGTAACAGGACCCCGCATTGAGTTAGCAATCACCCTGATTGATAGAATGAAGGGCTTATTCAAAAATAGAGAATTTCTCTCTAACGAATGTATCATTCATCTATCTGGATGAAGCAGACTTCTTTCCACCAGGGCAGCAGCAAGATGCTAGAGACGTATCAGAAAGATACATTGCTAAATCAAACCCGTGGATTGTCATGGTATCAACGCCCAATGCACCGGATGGACTATTTGAGAAAATAGAAAGGGAATCAGAAGATACATGTCTGTACAAGCGCCTCTTCCTAGACTATACATATGGTCTTGACAGAATATACACAAAACAAGAGATAGAGAAGGCCAAAGCGTCTCCTTCTTTTGAAAGAGAATACAACCTCAAATACTTGGGTAAGGTTGGCAATGTATTCCACACTCTGGACATAGAAGCAGCAATATGTACAGAGCAGGAAGGTAAGGAAATGATGGACTGGTCCACGAGCATGATGATTGGAAGAAGCATGGGAATTGATGTGGCATGGGAAGACACGTCAAAGTTTGCCATTGTCATTACTCAACACAGAAACAGAAAGGTGGAAGTATTCTATGCAGAAAGTTTCGAGAAGCCTCAGATGAACTATATTATCAATCACATCATGCGGCTAAAGCAGAGGCATCATATAACGAAGATCTACGTGGATGGCGCAAATCCAGAAGTAATAAGAGAGTTAAAAGCAAGGATAGGAGAGTATCATGACTATTACGGGAGACTAACAGAAGATCAGATCTGGGCCTTACGCAGCAGCAACAGTTGGCAGATAATACCAGTCAACTTTCAGAAGAGACATAGAGAGATGCTACAATGGACGTTTACGTTGATGTCGAAAAGGTTCATCAAGATACATCCTTCTATGCAGAACCTGATAGTGTCACTGAGAACAGCGGTAGTTTCTGACGGGTGGAAACTCGACAAACAGCAGACCTCAAACGATGATGTATTAGATTCGTTTAGGTTGGCATTATGCAATTATGAACTTCCAAAATGCAATCCTTGATACTAGTCTTCTGCCTCTGCCGTTGGCTCTGGCGTGAGTACCTTGCTGCTTGAT
This sequence comes from Nitrososphaerales archaeon TH526, assembly GCA_014523665.1. Lineage (GTDB taxonomy): Archaea > Thermoproteota > Nitrososphaeria > Nitrososphaerales > Nitrososphaeraceae > TH5896. The sequence goes on along the minus strand of JAATVR010000533.1, from coordinate 9,053 downwards.
AACTAACCGAAGCAGTTGCGATTGAAGATTAGTCTTGCTGCTCATTCTTCAGTATTCTAGTAACATTAGTCAGTAAAAAGATTTAAGCAGCACAAACATCTCAACACCCAGCCAGTCGCACGTTCACAACCCGCAAACTTCTGGTTTGCGAAAAAAAGTGAATATGGCTTAGAATTCTGTCTTGTTCTGTGCGTCATTTACTACTATTCCTTTGTAGTCTTGTGCGTTCTTTATCATCACCTCTTTATCAACTTCAAAAAATGCTCGATTCTTTTAGATTTACGGACTGATTCTTTTATTGTTCTAAGTTAACCACTGCCCTTCGTACGGCAGTTGAAAATGGTGATGGTGTCTTAGACAAGGAAGCAACTTCACTTGATGATCTCTTGGACGCATTCAGAATGTCGTTGATGTTTTGGCATTGAAAAAAAGAGTTAGTTAGTTTGTTCGTCTTTTTCTCCCGCTGCTAATGGCCGAAGCATCTGCCCTGTGACGCATTAAATGCTTGTGAGGTGCGGCACCCCCTGGCATCCGCATCTTGTACCGACTGACTTAGAAGTGCGACTTCTATCGCTGCCGTCATTCCTACCGCTGCTAGTACTACCAATGCAGTCAAAGCCAACCCTAACTTAACGTTACCTTCTCGCGTTTTCATGTTGATTAGCCTTCCATAGAAGATCTCTAGATAAAAAGATTCCTGAAATAATATTATTCGTCTTTGCATGCTGCGGTGGAAAAGGAGAAGGTTCACTGGATAGAGATATTACGTCATACGACGACCTATTTGATGCATTCCGTCTGTCTTTGATGTTTTGGCATTAGTATTAAATTAATCACAGCTTCGGAGAGTGTTCAGTATTCTATTATTGATTTAGCGATTTCACTATGAACAGCAGCCACCTATGAGAAGTAGCGTCAAGAGAAATATTAAGCCGACCGTGGCGGATAGACCAGTTCCAGTTCCAGTTCCAGTTCCAGTTCATGTCCTTATAGTCATAGTTGTCACCGGCTATTGGGTACAAACAGACCCTAATCTATATATGAGAAATCAGAATTTTGGTTGTATTGCGCCAGTTCGGTTTGAGAATCCTTAAATGAAAATTAGGCCTACATCGTGCGGGGGGGGACCGGTAATAACCTTGTTAGGATTTAACAAAGTACAATTTATGATGTATAAAATCCACATGCTGAACAGAATATCTGAATATTTTCTCCATTGAAAGAACATGATTTGACATTAGTGAGCCCAATATTTGAATCAAAAATGGTTCACACAGTCGCTGCTTAGGAAAAGACGGACTGATGTCATGGGTCAACTTGGTCCGTTAGAATTGCTTACTAAAGGTGAAGATTGTATGAGAAGTTCTTAAAATATGAAATATTGTATGAAAATCTCTAGCTATATTTTTATATTTGATAACTTATTATAGGGCGTGCAAACTCAAAGTGCGCTAATAATATTTGCTGTCGTCGCAGCGCTAGGATTGATGGGGGCAGTGACAGTTAATATCATACTAAGTTCAGAAGAAGCTGATGCTAAATGTCAGTTTTCCGGACATGCATACAATGCAAGTCAAGGAAGATGTAACCGTGGCTAATCTTTAACTAAGAAATCTCCGACTAGTATTGTTCCTTAATCCGGTCTGGAATCCTAAATGACAAAGTGATATTCATTACGTCTGAAATCTAATACGTATATCAACCTCGTATTTTTGTATTGAATGGTTAAGTCAACATCTTGTCATCGGAAGCGGCAAAAGCGACGAATTAAGGCTTATCCTCTAATTCTTTGTTCAAATTCTGTTGTACCATACAACAAAGAAATGATACAAATATTATCCAGGTAGACACGGACCTTCATTATTATGAAGAAATATTATGCATTCAGGTCATCTATAATAGCCATATCTTTAATCCTGGTGCTCTTATTGTCTTCGGAGAGTCTCCATATGTTTTTGAAGAAGACAGATGCATACCCCTATTTACGCTACAAGAAAAAAGAGAGTACGTTCATAGTAGAAGACAGCAAGGGTATACCTTATGTGAACTATGGACATTTCGATAAGACAGATGTCGGCTTTCAAAGGAGTCCGGTTACAATAGCACAGAAAGCAATAAGCGACTATTATGAATATAAAAGAACAGGAGAAGTAAAGTATAAGGATTTTCTTATCAATAATGCAAACTGGATAATAGAAAATGCGGTGCATGATACAAAGGGTAGCTTATTGATACTTGAGTACAATTTTCCTTGGCCTGTTTACAACCTGACTGCGCCATGGCGCTCAGCTATGGCACAGGCTCAGGCTGTAGAGGCGTTAATGTATGCATACGACATCACGCATAATACAAAATATATAGGTGCTGCAAGGTTACTATTAAACTCCTTTTTTGTAGAAGTGAAAGATGGAGGAGTAACATACAAGAGTATATCGTTGCCACTATTAAGCGATAATGACTATTCTAATTTCAGCCATAGTAGCATGAAAGAAAATGCCACCGGTATGAAAGGTGGAGCTGGGTGGTGGTATGAGCTGTTTGCCGGAAATAACAACGATGCAGTAGTTTCAAGGGTTCTAAATGGACACATGTTTACATTATTATCACTATACAAATATTATAATTATACCCACGACGAGAAAGCCAAGTATATTTTTGACCAGGGGATAATAGCGCTTAAAGATAACCTGCCACGATATGACAATGAAAACTTTTCACACTATGACATCCTAAATACTAACCCGACTTTTAGATATCACTACTATCATATTAAAGTATTAAAACAACTTTATGATATCACTCATGAGCAAATCTTTTTGGACTATTCAAAAAAGTGGAGCGACTATTTCAAATCAAAATCTTTATTCTATGAAGAAATCTATAATAGGACTATAAGGCGCTATCGACTGTGACATATAGAAGAAGGATATAACAATATCTATCCTGGAGTAAGATCTAAACAGAGTCCTTGCGCAGTTATTGTTACAGTTACATTACCATTATTTAGTAAACCTGTCTCCCATCCTTCAAATATGGCAGTGGTATTTTTCTCGCGAATGGGCTGATTTACGTATAGCATCGTATCAGATGCTGACTGTACCGATGTAAATCCACTGATTGAATATCCTGCTGATACTAGACCATCCCCGTTCTCACATAATGCTTTTGCAGTTGCATTGCTGTTAGGATTCACCTGGACGGACTCTGTTACTATATATGAAGATTCTTGAGCGACCACATCATTAAAGTGGGCAAAGACCAAAATGGACGCAATAACAATACTACAGGTAAAAATCATATATGCAGGATATAGATATACTCCTTTCACACCATCATGCAAAGACTTCCTATTTTTTAATGTTGTCTTCCCATTCTTGCAAGATAGCTGTACCTGATTGGCAACAGTTTTATCACAAAGCTGTACTTAAAAGGTGCGAATCCAAAAATCAATTAGAGAGTTAAAGAGAAGAATAGATGAGTTCGAGAACTATCATTGCTACACAGAAGAGCAGCTCTGGCTAATGCGGACAGGAGACATGCAGATCATACCTAGATCGCATGACGATCTATTAGATTCGTTGAGGCTTGCACTTATGAACTATGAACTTCCAAAGTGCAATGCTTGATAACTGCCTTAGAAGGACAGATAACGTTTGTCCAACCTCGCAACGGTCATGTCCAAGATCGTATACTGTTAACCTTGCCTTCTCTACAAAGTTGGTTAATCTGATCTGGTGTAAGAGACTTGATGAACTTCGATAAGGATGTCTCCAACCGTGTCCTCAACAGCAAGTAGTCTAAACTCGCCTAATGATAGGATCGCCTCCATTTCATCCATTTCGATACGGCGTGATGGACTGCCTTCCCTTCTGGATACCGTTAGCACATAGCCATGAGGCATATTCATAATGGATACTCCCCTATCCTTCAACAATATCTTGGCTTCCTCAACATTCATTTTTCATCTGTACTTGACCGATTTCTCTTAAAAATACTATGGACTTAAAAAATGAATTACTATTCACAAATCACATTATGCATTACTGAATGAGATCATCAATCACATTATGCAACTAAAGCAGAGGCACCACTGTACTCGTTTATACGTGGATGGGGCTAATCCCGAAGTCATCCGAGAGCTGAAACGCAGGATAGGAGAATATCAAGATTATCATAGATTAACTGAAGAGCAGATCTGGGCGTTCCGTAATAGCAGCTGGCAGATAATACCCGTTAACTTCCAGAAGAGACATAGGGAGATGCTGCAGTGGACTTATACGTTAATGTCTAAGAGATTCATTAAGATAAACCCAACCTTGCACAATCTCATCGTATCACTAAGGACTGCGATAGTGTCAGATGAATGGAAACTCGATAAACAACAATCATCCCATAATGACTTACTGGATAGTCTAAGACTATCGCTATGCAACTATGAATTTCCAAATTGCAATCCTTGATAAGAGCAGTTTTTAATACGTAGTTTCTAGAAATGTAGATATTTGTTCATCATTTAGTGTATTTACATTAAGAAAAGAGATGGGCGCCCGTTTAGGACAACCCTCTTTCTGGTCGTCTAGCAGTTTTCTTCTACGTTGTCAGCGTCTTCCTCTTCAAACTGGCTGTTGAATGCTCCGTGAGCCGCTGGATGTCCCTGATCCTGGTTGCCTATTCCCTGGCGTGGCGTTTCATTATCCTCATCGCCTGGCACTGGATCTCTGCTGTGTTCGCCTAGCGTACCCTCATCTGGATCTTCCTTGTGTTCCTGTGCTTCATGGCTGATTACTTTGCCAAAGCAGTTTGCTGTTACTGTATCATCAGACGCTTCACCGACGCATCCCTCCTGGTTATCTCTGTTTTCACATGGAATAGTTTCGTCTGTGACTGTCCCGCCTGGATTTGCACCTTCGCCAGATGTCTGTTTGTCGTGTGACCCTACTCTATCCGGTTGTGTATCGCCGTTACCTCCTTCTCCAGCGTTGCCATTGTCCACTACATTATCGCTGTTGCCATTGCTGTTTTCCTCGCTATCGTCTTGGGCAAACACGTTGTTGCCAGCCGTTGTAACTGTTGACAGCAGTGCTGTCGCTGCCAGCATTAGTAGGGCTGTCAGATATAACCTACTCTGGCTCTTCGTTTCCTTGGAACTCATCGTCGGCGTACGAAAGTCATGGGTTTTAAAATTGCCGTTTCTAAGAACGGATGACTTATTAGGTGTTATTTGCCCTGGTACGGGTTTGGCGAATCTAGGATCTGCATTATTTGAGATATTAGTGCTTCAGGCGATCTTGCGCTGGGTCTGGCCCTGGTTGATGATCGCAACCTCTGGCCTTGCTAACAAGGCTTAAAACGAATTGGTAGAAAATTTCAGAGAATAACTTAGTCAGTTTTTCACAAAGAGTGAATACTATGAAAAAGACCATATCTATGGGACTACTTGTAGGATTCCCCACTATTAGAGCGAATGAAGTTAGTCGACCAATTTGTCTATGTATTAGGTAGTTATCGCTATTCAATCCACCCTTGTCTTGCGCTTTATCGCGTGGCTGTGTGTAAGAGGCGACTCATTAAGAAGGGAGCAAATATGTTTTGCTATTGGCCCTAGAATAGAACTTGCTATCTGATTCATAAAAAGAACTAAACGATTATTTGAAGATCTTAAAGTTTCGTTTGATAACAAGTAGACAAATGAAAGAGGTTGATCGCAATGTCTATGTTAGGGCCCGTGACTATGCACATCTGGCTATTTTGGTAATCCTCATTTCGTAAGCATAGCCATGCCATCAACCTTAAGAAGAATTCAGTGACTCCTAATCCAGTTGCCTTCTTTACCCATAGATGTTTGTGCTTGAAGCTATGGTTTGAAACATCATTAACTAAAATAGAATCGTACAATATTTTTTCATAATCAAAGATTGCTTTTTCCTCTTTCGTAGGTAAACCAATGATGTGGTTAAAGCAGCAATCTCCGTTTGTTCTAATGTCTTCTTGCTTATGCTCTTCAATCTTCTAAATCCAAAACGGTTTATTATGCAGTTTCTCAGTTATCCTGGATTGCTGCTGGGTTGTAGTTTCTAAGCTAACTCTTTTCTTCAGATCTTTGAAGGTCACTGTTCTTAACCCATATATTCACATGGGCTGCATTAGAAACTTTCGATTTACGTTGTAGAAATATAAAAGTACATTAGATCCAATTTTGACGTGCAATAGAGGATTCAAGAAAAGGTAAGATAGAACATGAAGTCATATGATATCTCCATTATATCTATATTTTTGGTCGATAGCGTCTTGGATTTCAATTCTAATCTTCCGATTTATTATATCCTTACCTACAAATGTTGCTTCTAAAGTAATCTTTTTGTTAAATGTCACTGCATATATTTTTACATTATTTGGAAAAAGGAAGAGTCTTGGAAGACAAATCAGTGTTATCACTCTTTACGCAATCTATGACAGCTGCAAAAAGAATCTGTTTCCCAAACTCTTAAAGAATTCTGATAACGTTCCGTTAAAGGATAAAGAGAGGATTAGAAAGCTGTTAAGAAAGCCGTGGAATCCATATATAAGAAGACACTCAGCTTTGACAGATAAATCATTGTTCTTGAAAGAACATGTACTTAGGCAGCATGCAGGATGGTCGCCTAGATCTCAAATGCATCTGAAATACTTACATTATTTTGGGAACGAATCTAGTGAGAGCATACTTGAGGCATATGGGATAATAACCAAAGATCAAAAAGGATCAACTGCCATGAGATCAAAACAATGTCCTAACTGTAATGAACCCAATAAACCAGATGCGAAGTTCTGCGCTAAATGCAGGATGGTATTGACATATGATGCATATGACGAAACATTAGAATCAGAAAAGAATAAACAAGATAGATTAGCAGAAGTTGAAGCACAATTAAATAATACACAACAGATGCTTCAGCAGTTAATTACAGGTCTTGGAAAAATAACCGATCAGCAACAGGTTAATGTAATGGCAAAATCATTCTTTTCAAGTGGTATGCTTAAAGTGAACCGTAATAAGTAGTTGCTCTGTGACTTAATACCGAGCAGAGGAGAAGGACATATCCTAGGTCAACTTCTATCTTCTTTTTCCAGGTCTTCTATTACAGATCTGGGCACATTAGATTTGTGTAATTTGTGTTCTACTATGCCCGTTGGTTTTGGATAGGCTTTTGGATCCAGCATGTAGCGCTCTTTCTGTATCGCATAGAGTTGAGGATCAAAGGGATGCCGAATGCTAAAGTAATGGAAGGTTTTGTACCTTATTGTTGATTTTTCCTGTACTGTTTTATCTTTATTTTTCTGTTTCCACGGCTCTTTTATTTGATTCTTAATGCGTTCCATCGATTTTTGATACTCAGAATAAAGATCCATATCCTGATCTTCGCAAATGATATCCATAAGAATATGTTGAGCTCTAAGATATTTGTCATAAGTGTTTGAAAATCTATCCCAAAACTCGTTGACTTTCTGCAGCTTTTCTTCGATGTGTCTAGTGTTCAGATGAAGTCGTTTGCCATCCGATGAATAAGCAAAATACTTTCTTGAAGCTGCAGATGCAGAACTTTTGTCCGCCTTTCTGACTATTAATAACCATTCTACCAAGCTTCTTTGCATTCTATCATCCTCAACTGATTTCCAAAGTTCACGTTCTATTTTTTCACCCTCAACTAGGTTAATCATCATAACGTATGCTAGCGGTCCTGGATATGTCTTCGATTCAACGAGCAAGCGAAGGATATACCGCTTGGCGGCAACTGACGCCATAAGATCCAGCATGGTGTCAACGAATAGTTCAATGGTTTTGTTGTGGATTTTCGCTATTTCTGAGTCTGAGCTTGGGTCTAAACTAACTGGGGAGATAGAACTAGTCGTTAGTATAGGCCTTTCACTCACAATCTGGTCAAGTAACTGCTCCTCTCCACCATGTAAGTACGACATTAACCGAATAAAGGATCGATATTTGTCGATCCTAAATGACAACGCCAAGAAAGCAAACAAAAATCCAAATAACTTTAAAATAATTCTTCTAACATTTCCTAACTTAGCTGATCCAAAAAGCCAAACAACAATTGAGGAAAGCAAAAGATATCCATTAACAGGAACAATTGATCAGATAAGTAATGATATTAAGAGAATCAAAGATATGGGAATAGATCATATAATAATGTCCCTTAATTTTCTGCCAGTTGGCAAAGATGTCGATGGTATAATTGACATAGCAAAGCAGCTCTCAAAGTTTGCTAGATAATAAAAAATGTGTTAGAAGCGAGAAATAGAGAATTCTATAAGGTTAAGAGTAATCTCTGCATGTTTCCGCCTTTTCATTCCAAATGTCATGTTAGTATAACATAATATTGTACAGATTTTAATTTAGGAATTTAAAAGGTTTGCAGAGTTATTCGATAAGCTTATTATCAAGAACTACTGAACCCAATTATAATCATTTATTGTCAGGTCTCTTAACCACAGAATGATTAAAGAGCTTTAGTGATTCTGTTCTTCTCGTTGCTATTACGATCCTGGCGTATAATCTCAATTGTGAATGTAAGTGTCCAGTTTTTTGGTCATTATATCACTAACTTTCAATGATGGAGAGGACATACATAGATCACACAATGATTTTTATATATATTCGTCTAGGATGTCCAAACACATTCATCGAGAAAAATTAAGTTCCGATTTGAGCGAGAATCTCTGAGAAAAAGCGAAAAGACCTTGATCATCAACACATATCGGTCATGTCTGCTATGTAAAAAGAAAATCTCTGTGAATGAAAGCTTGTGCGAGGAATGTGTGAGTAAACATAATATCAAAAAACTTAACTATGATAAAGACGGCTGTGGCTGTGATAGCAATTAACTTTTTGTTCAATTGGTAACTATAATAACCACATTAAGGAGGTTGTGAGGCTACCGCGAATTGAAGATTTGTTACATTGCCTTGTATGTTTGACAAGTCATACTGCAATTCCTCCAAAGACCTCATAGCCCCAGACGAGTCATTTTGTTGTATCGCTTGCATTGCATCTTCTACTT
>JAATVR010000532.1 GCA_014523665.1 Nitrososphaerales archaeon TH526 | reverse complement strand
TATAACATTCTTGTTCCTAATACTAATATTTTCATCATTGAATTTGCTGAAATGATTAGGTCGTGCCTCTGATAAAATACTTGGCTTCCCTTACTGCTATCTCAGCAATTGGTGGATATATTTTTCCTTGGCTATCTTTCACCGCAGCGATATCCCAATTACAAAAATGTTAGTATATTTATCGATCTGACAGAATCCGTTCACAATAATTCTATCATCCCTGGTCTTGTCTGTTGTTGGTGTCACTTTAATTTCGTAGCCTTTTACCCCAGCTATCCAAATGATAATAGAAGAATGAATTATTAATCCGTCCTTGAGAATAAGATTATCATGTTCAATCTTAGACACTTTGTAGTAAACTATAATACATGAATAAAATAGATTTTATACAACTTATAACAAAGGAAGTACTAACTAATGACAAAGAGCATACAGGACATGTTGATGGATTAGACGATACATACATCATTGTAAAGGATGGACTTATTGACCCCAATTACTATAAAATACCTAGGAAATACGTGATTAGCTATCAAGATGGGAAAGTATTACTTAATATTTCTAAACGAGAAGTTAAACAATTCGAGCAAAAATACCCTGGATATTTTAAAGGCACGCAGGCCTGATGCAGAGTTATATCTAAGCGATCAAGTAAACGGTCATAGCTTAATACGAGAACGACAAGTCCTAAACACAAGTAAGATTCTAGCTGCAAGAAACTAAAATGCAGCTAGACCAAAATGAATGATTATTAGGGAATGAACTCGTATAACTAATCTTTTCTTTAGGGGAAACAAAGATGTCAAAATAGATGGAGACTGATTATTACAATCAAAATAATTGTTAACGATTATGCCAATAGTTTGATATAATTAGGCAAGGAAAGATCATGCAAAACCGGGAATAGGATGCACCAAGGTTACAATAAAAATCCAGACGAGAAACTACGGATTTCCCTTGAGTCATATGCACTATGAACTGCTCCGGTGAACACCACCGAATTGAACTTTCTCATTATGACCAAATTTTTGGCAGGGGGTGATTTGACGTTTAATTTAAAATAAATTTTTCAATTTTTTAGCTAATCAAATAAATTAGAAGGTGGTTCTTCGTTTTGTTCAGAATCATTCATATATCCTATTACCGTATCTGCTACGTCTCCAGTATCCTTCGTACATGCTGCTATCACAACTATCATCTTTTGGTCCAAATTTCCACCTGGATATAGCTTGATAAACTTGAACTTGTCATACTCGAGAACGTCCCATCTATGGTGCCCGATCAACCTTTCAACAGCCTCCTTTTCAGCAATGGCGATAGATCGGATGTCGAGGACAGAACTAATCGTTTCAATCTTCGACCTATCTAACTCGGAGCCTGGTGCAATAAACAATTCTGAAATATTCCCGGATCGATCGATTACAAACGCGGCAAAGATATTTTCATCGACCTCTACAAGATGCTGAACCCTCTCGAATGACATTCAGCTAGCTTCTCCAGATTAGATTTTGGTGTGACAGGATTTATGTATTTATACGACGTGTCGCATGGTAGGCCATTGGCAAGTGATACGCTGGTATGTCATGTTATGCGCAGATGAAGTTCTTGGGTATATCCTAATCATATAGACTCTAATACCATTTGGATACTAGAGAGTCTATGAAAATTGGATATTGAAAAGAAGATACTCAACCTCCTACAATCTGTCCCCTTGGATAAATATTCAATCCATAGAATGATACCAACTGAATCGATATTTGTGATCTCCAAAGCAATCATTAGGCTCCAAGACCAAGGACAAATTCATATTGTGAAGTACAGAAAGGATTCGAGAATAGGAATTTCCATCCCTTTGTACTCTGTTCGTCCTCGTTCTGAAAAGGATAGTGAGTTAGATACTAGAAACGTATTTGAAGGTATGACTTCCGAAAGATACGCAGAGTACGAATTTGTGTTAAGAAATCTTATATCCCGAAACATTAAGTCAAAAATACTGGATGTTGGGTGCTCAACTTCGGTGATCTATAATACGATCTCAAAATTCGGTCGAAACAGATGCGAAATCATTGGTATTGATATTGCCAATGAAATTGGTAATCACGGTTTCCCATTAATACAGATGGACGCAAGGAGAATTGGCTTTAAGGATAAGGCATTTGATCAGGTAATGTGTCTTAGGGCTATGGAACATATCGGGCTTGATCATGAAGGCGCAAAGACAAAAAATAAAGATCTTAATTGTGGAATGGAAGGGGATGCCCTTGCAATGACAGAAATTTGGCGCGTACTAAAAGTTAAAGGTACATTAATCCTAACAGTGCCCTATGGTAGAATATTAATTAAGCAGCAGGGTTATAGGGTCTATTCG
>JAATVR010000531.1 GCA_014523665.1 Nitrososphaerales archaeon TH526 | reverse complement strand
CCAGCGCTTGAAAGAGATTGGCCTTCTTTAATAATAGACAGCATTTCCCTACACTTGTCGTCTGCAATACAATTCAAAATTTGGGATTCTGTTACCAAATATACTTAAAATAGGAAAATATGGCTTTATTAATCTTTTGTAGGATCACGTATGTTATAACTCCGAGTTCGCTCCTAGAAAGAAGCGAACTATCACTAAAAATAAGTGGAGTTGTGCTAACTAGCCCTGTATAGGAAGGATTATCGACATCGGAGGTTTCTAAATCTGGATAAACCGACAAAATCGGAATATGTTTACTCGGCCCCGTGCAAAACGTTATGAAAGCTATGACTAGTGATTCTCAGATTCACGGAATGAAGACACTCCCAAAAGAAGGGGTCGGTCCTAATCTTCTGGTTGGCTTCACTTAAGAGGTCATCTTGTGACGATGCCCTAACGTCTGCGGTATCACTTCATTATGGCGCGATGCTAGATTTTTTATTCGAAACTCCAAACCAGCCAGCAAGCCAGACTTTATCCTGGAATCAATTCGATCTGTCCTAGTGAACAGGCTTGCGATATGATGGGAGGATGGGACGCGTACTATTGCTGTACCTATAGAGCTAAGTTCGAAATCAATAGGCGGTTTAGGAAACGTTTATGCCTAATTCCTTCAGAATTGTGTGTAACCAATAAAAAGTCTAAATTGCAGATCAGATGACGAGAAGTTGGGATGTTGAAGGACAAATACGAATATCGAGATGTTTTCACAAATTATCTTCCTCTTGCTATCAACTATGATTCGATAGAGTTGGCATTAAATATGGCAAGGGAAAAGGGTTCCAGTTATCCCGTATTAGCCATAGTGACCGGTACAAAACCTGATTTCTATAAACAAGCCCCACTTGTAACAGAAGCCATGAAACGGCATATCCCAGCTTTTGTGATAGATACAGGGCAGCATTTCGATGATACTCTGGGGTACGGCATACAGGAATTCAATATCCAGGATTCTGTTGCTTGTAACCTACAAGTCAGAGGGAACCTGATGGAAAAGGCTAGCGAGTTATTGTTGAAATTTGCAATATTTGGTAAAATTTTTAGAGAGAAATTCCCTAGTCATAAATTACTTCCAGTGGTCCACGGTGATACCCTGGTAGCGGGTATAACACCGCTGTCATGGCTCTTCGGACTTGGGCAAAAAGTTGCACAAAACGAGGCTGGTCTTCGTTCCATGAGCCCCAATTACGTGAGAAAGCTCACTTTGAGTGAGCCAAACAAAAACCAAATAGAGGACTTTGTAAATTCTCAATTTGACAGGAACTCTTGGTTCGTTGCACGCGATGAGCCTTTCCCTGAACAAGTTGACACGTGGATCTGTTCAGCAGGGACACAGTTTTTTTTTGCGCCGACATTGTTGAACAAAGACAATCTCATTAGGGAAGGATACCCAGAGGATTTGATCTATATAGTGGGAAATTCCGTAGTAGATGCAATCGAAATGAAGCGGAAAAGCAAGCCGCGTTCCAGTATATTTGACTTATATCCCGAATTGGTAACCGCGATGCCTTCGACATCATCTTTGCGTGGTGTCTCGGCAGTACGAAACGAATGGATAAGAGTTGATATCCATCGAAGAGAGAATCTCACCCCCTCTAGATTCTCAGTTATAGTAAAGAGCATAATAAAATTAGTCAGATCAGGCTATAGAGTGATGTTGATCAAGCTTACCGCCACGCAGCATGCACTTGCCAAGTACGATCTTGGTGATTCACTGGACAAGCTTCAACAAGAATTTCCTCATTCTTTTATTCAAACTCCTCTATGGAAGGAGTATGGTCACGTTATAGAATTTCTTGATAGCGGACGTTGTTGGCTGGAACTTACCGATTCAGGATCAATGCAAGAAGAATTGCTCTACTTTCCTGAAGTAAATTCAATCACAGTGAGACTCAACACCGATAGGCCGGAAACTATATTTGAAGCACAAGGAAATATACTCGCCCCGCCGGTAAGTCCGGAGTGGATTGTAGAGATAGTGAAGCGAGTTGACCAAGACAGGATCCCCCAGTATAACGTCAATCAAAAGAAAAAGATCTATGGGGAACCCGGCCAAGTTTCTACTAAAGTAATGGATATCATAAAGAAGCATTTTGATGAGAACTATAACTTTTATCCTTGGCTTCATAACAGACTTGGACTATGGAGAGAACCAGACTCGGAATTCACTTACCTATGACCGATGTTTTTGTTTCAGTTATGAGCATTTGTATCATGTTCAAATGCAAAGACATCACTTCCAGGGCCAAAATTTGCATCTAATGATCTTGAGGTCTCCAAAATGAAGATTGTTTCAGTGGTCGGGGCTAGGCCTAACTTTATAAAATTGGCTCCAGTTCACAAATCACTATCGCAATATTGCGATCATGTCATCGTACATACAGGACAGCATTATGATTACGAGATGTCGGATATTTTCTTTAAAGAGCTGCAGATTCCCAAGCCTGATATCAATCTTGGAGTTGGTTCGACCAGCCCCGGTGAACAGATAGGCGAAATGATGAAAAGATTGGAAAAAGAGTTTGGGTATGGGCGAAGAGAAGGTGTTGAAAGAGCAGGCGTTGCATCAAAACCTGATTTAGTGCTTGTGTACGGCGATACAAATTCTACTCTTGCTGGTGCTCTTGCAGCATCAGTGAACAATTTACCAATTGCGCATATAGAAGCTGGTCTCAGGAGTTTTGATAGAAGAATGCCTGAAGAGCGAAATCGGATTTTGACTGATCATTTGAGTGATCTGCTGTTTGCTCCAACTGGTACCGCAGCAAGGAACCTGAAGGATGAACGTGCGGTTGGGAGAATCATAAACTCTGGGGATATATCAGTTGAAGTAGTAAAGGAAGCATTGAAATTCTCAAAAGATTCAACTATCATGAAAGAATTATCGTTGGAGTCGAAAAGCTTTATTCTCTTTACAATGCATAGGGCTGAGAGTACAGGGTCATACTCCAACCTTAAGACAATTCTGGAGACCTTTCAACAGTTGGAAAAGCAACGTTCAGATCGATCCCCCTCATCAAATCGAATGCAGCCTAAATCTTCAAGCGATGGCAATTCCCGTTCCACCGGCAAATATAGCGATCAGGGTCGTCAATTGCAAATAGTATTTCCGATACATCCAAGAACTGAGAGAATGCTCAAATCTTATGGATTATATGAAGAGTTGGTTGGCTGTGAGAATGTCAAGATAACCACACCTTTAGGTTATATCGATTTTCTACGTCTTCTAATAGAATCCTACAAAGTGGTTACTGATTCAGGGGGACTGCAAAAAGAAGCATATCTATGTTCCATTCCATGCATTACGATTCGAAAAAGCACAGAATGGGTAGAAACCTTGGAACAAGGTTGGAACAAACTTTGTGATTTCAAGACGAAGGAGATGATAGACCTTATTCTTCAGCCTAGCCCTTCCATAGGGAAAAATTATAGCAAGCATATTTTTGGCAAGGGGGATGCCTCGGAAATAATTCGAGATTCCATCATCTCTGGATACCATAAAAGTCAGTCGTGAAATGTATATCTGATCTGCTCAGGTAGAAGCTGATACCTTACCGGTCCCGGAACATACAAGATAT
>JAATVR010000530.1 GCA_014523665.1 Nitrososphaerales archaeon TH526 | reverse complement strand
ATTTCTACGCAAAGAGCACATCCTATACAGTGTTGTTCGCTAACATCTGGAATTATTGCGACTGGCATCTATATCACTAAATGTCGTTTCATGCTGAAACTATTTAAACACTATGCCAAATCTATAACAGCGATATAAAAACGAATTTGCCAACCGCTTTTTTCGTAGTAGGAGGGAAATGTTTCAACGCTGGTATTTGATTTGGCACAATTATATTAGTAAGTCGTTGAAGTAATCTATCTGCGATAGAATTGCCGGTGGAAATGACTATTGGCGAGCACCTTGACGAATTACGTTTCAGATTAATACGTGTAGCAGTGGCCATGCTTGTCTTGACAGCGTTCTGCCTCAGTTTCGGACTGACCACCATTCACCTGTCATTTGACCCAAGCTCTGGAATGATTACTTTAAATGAATCGCCTAACGACGGCGGCGATCAAGTCGCAACAGATGCAATTCACTTCACCATCTACTATCCCTACTATAATCCGTTTGATAATGTTGCCATACAGCTCACGACATTCATGAAGAATACACTTCTTCCTCCTGAGGTTTCATTGATTCAAACTGCCCCTGGACAAGCATTTTTCTCTCAAGTGTATATTGCCATCTTGCTGAGTATACTGATTTCAATGCCATTGATAATAAGAGAATTGTATGCATTCATCTCGCCTGCTTTTGGCAAGTCTACCAAGAGCGTCCTAGCGGTCAAGACTTTTGTTCCAACAATTCTTCTCTTTATTCTTGGGGTAATATTCTCCTATCTCCTTGTCATCCCGTTAATCCTAAATTTTCTTTATGCCTATGGCGAATCTATCGGTGTTGCCACCTTCTTTAGTATTACCGAGTTTTTCCCCTTTGTGCTTCAGCTTCTGGTGGCGTTGGGACTTGCTTTTGAGCTCCCAGCTATAATGTATGCCCTCTCCTTGACTGGAGTTGTCGATGTTGCATTTTGGAGGAAGAATTTTAGGTATGCAGTAATAATCTTCGTGATATTTGGTGCCATTATTACCCCGGACGGGGGTGGCGTTAGTATGTGGCTTGTAGTGGCACCTATGATTGTTCTTTACTTGGCTGGCTTAGTGGTGGTCAAGAAATCTAGAAATAAAAACAATCGACTTACCAATTCTGGAGCTGAAGCTCAAAGCGCAAAATACTAGTGGAGCCACTTACTTTCATCAGAATTAACACTTAAATGCAGAAAAGTAGGAATACTACATAGATCGATGATCGCTTCAAGCCATTTGATGCAAGCATTTGGAATTGGCGGATTGGAGTGGGTCTTTATTATAGTCATTGTGGTTGTTCTATTCTTCGGAGTAAAGAAGATCCCGGAAATTGCACGATCTGTTGGAAGGGCTTCTTCCGAGTATGAGAAGGCCAAAATTCAGGCAAAGCAGGAGTTAAATCAGATGAACTCGAAGGGTGGTGTTAATGAACCATCTATTGATAGAGAGAAGCTCGAGTCAATTGCAGACACGTTGGGAATTGATTCTACAAACAAGAATGATGTGGAGCTCCGCAAGGCTATTGACCTAGAAATCAGTAAAGGAAAATACAAAGGCTAACCGCAGATAGTAAGACATTTGCCATTCTGACACTAACAAGATCGGCTTTGGTTTTTAAAACCAACAATAACGCTTTTAAGGGATTGAGAGTAATCTATTATGACCTGAACTGAATTAGCTCCTAACGTTGTGTTTTGGAATTAAGTCGGTTCTTGTCGATTTAGTGATAATAGTATGTGTGGAATAGTTGGTATTTTAAGTAAAACCGGAGAAAATGTAGTGCCTCTAGTGGAATCTATGCTTTCATGCATAGCATGTAGAGGCCCAGATGGGGCAACAATCGCAGCAGCGGAGCAGACAGTCCAAACAGATTCTGTAAGTGATCTTAGAAAGCATCCGATGTCGGACAGCTGCACTGCATTGGGACATGTAAGACTCGCAATTGTGGGAGGAACGTGTGGACAACAGCCATTTAGAAGCTGTGACGGTAGGTTTATTGTAGAACATAATGGTGAAATCTACAATTACAAGAAATTAAGGAACAAACTTGAAAACTCACACAGATTTGTTTCTCAAACTGACAGTGAAGTAATTGCCCACATTTTCGAAGACAATTATGCCAAGACTAGAGACCTTCAAGATGCCATAAAAATGACAGTCTCTGAACTGGATGGCGTCTACGCTATAGTGATAAGAGATGAAGAAACAGGAGAGATTGTTTTGGTAAGAGATGTTATGGGTGTTCGCCAACTATACTATGGTCAGAACTCACAATTAGTGGCATTTGCATCTGAAAGAAAAGCACTTTGGAAGATTGGCCTAAAGGAGCCAACACTCAGAATTCATCCAGGGTCTGCTTTAATTATTATGCCCGACGGTTCCTTTGGCGAGCAGCAGAAGATTACAAAGAACCCTGTAAGCAATCAAAAGATTCGGTACAAGACGCTGAGTTCTGCAATTGAAGCATATAAAAAGGCCTTAGTTTCGTCTATGAGAAAGCGTACTCAAGATTTTGATCGAATAGGCATCATATTCTCAGGAGGAATTGATAGTGTAATCATTGCCTGGCTTGCCAAGAAGATGGTTCGAGAAGTCATATGTTATACCGGGGGAGTGGAAGGCTCAAGTGATATAGCCTTTGCCAGAAAGATTGCAAAGAGACTGAATTTGAAATTAAGAGTCAATGAATTGACCTCCAATGAAGTAGAAGAAATGATTCCAGAGGTGATCAATACCATTGAACATACAAATGCAGGTCAAGTAGAGGTCGCTATCCCTGTATATGCGGCTGTGAAACTGGCTCATGAGGACGGCATCAAAGTGATGTTTTCTGGGCAAGCCGCAGATGAGCTATTTGGAGGTTATTCATGGTACGGTAAAATAGTAAAAGATGGTGGAGGGTATGCTGGTTTGCGTCATTACATGAATGAGGACATCCAACTCTTGTATAAGGAGACACTAGAGAGGGAGGATAAGATTACCATGGCTCACAGTATTGAAATGCGAGAGCCTTTTCTTGACTTAAAATTAATCAGATTAAGCATGAAGATAGATCTACGTTTGAATGTCAAAGGTGTGTCAGATGCATTTGGCAAGCACGTGCACAGAAAGCTTGCACAAGAATTGGGGATTCCCAGAGATATCGCTTATCGTTCCAAGGAAGCAGCCCAACATGGCTCAGGAATCCATCAAGTAATTGACTTGATAGCTCGAAAGCACGGTTTTGATGAATCAACCATCTCTGCGAAGTACCTTGACATACTCAAATCTCGCGAGAGGGTAGGAAGTTCTCAGAGATATGGTTACCTTTTTGAGGACGAGACGAAAAAAATGTGGATTGCGGAACCACATGTTCAGATGTATCTTGACAGCATTTCTAAGGTACTGCCAACACTCGAACAAAATGTTGTTGCTAAAAGGAAATCCTTATAGACTAACTTCTTTCGTCATATAATGCGAAATTTCCATTTCTACAATAATTTGTTGCAGTGTATGAAATGGTGTACTTGACCCTTAAAGGTATCAGAATTTGAGGTTGCCTTAGAAAGGCGACATCCCAAATGGAGTTCAGAAGGATTGGTTAACAGGTACATATTATTATTACAAGCTTGGTATACCCTTTCTCGCCAGTTGAGTCATGGGGAGGATAATCAATCAATATGCCGATGCCTCTATTTTGCGCCGACAGGACTTGTTCTGAAATTGCAGGTGAAACTATTTTTCATTAGTTTAGAAGCTATAAATGGTGACATTACCAGAATAGGGATACTTATCAAAAGGAACAGGGTCTGAAACGGAGCTAGTACTGATACAGCTACCCCTGATCCAAATCCTACAAATAAAGAAATAAGACTTCCTGCACAAGTTGGACAACCTACAAAGAGCCCAGCAGTAATCCCTATTCCACTAACTACCGAAAGTTTTTTGTTCTTATTCTGATTTCTTGACATACCAAAGAAAGAGACCATTAATGATAGATTAAATCCGACCATTGCTGATATAGCAACAGAAAGTGCAAAATTGATTGGAATTATTAATATCGTGAAATACTCGGTCAGATACACTGACAACATAGGAACATATCCAGGCAGGTTGCAACATGGCGTAACCTTGAAAGAAGGAGTCGCGATTCCAAATCCGTCGATTGGCATATTAGGTTCGTATAACAGAATTTGTGACAAGAATGCAAAGCCGATCCAGTAAACAACAGAAGATATTGCCATAATTCGCCAATATTTAATATCAGCGAATGTAATCATTAAGTAGGAACCCAAAGGGCTACCACTTGAGTACGCTCTAGCAGTTTCAGCTCTAAAAATCAAATAAATTCCAAAGATACAGATAGGGATGGATACAAAAGTCCAAAACAATACGATGTTTGCAAGATTCATGAGCCGGGAACTCACCCCTAGCGATTGACTGTCTCGGGGTGTGGATAAGCTACTATAAATCACAAATATCAATATCAAAGATAAACCACTTAACAAAGCTACCCTTAAACCTCGATTTCGTAGCTCTGTGTAATTCGTGACGTTAAACATCATAGAAGAAATCCATGCTGTGACATTAATCTTTATCGAACCTCATCTATGGGTCTAATTTCGGCGAGTATCTCAACTTCCAAAACTTTAACTCACATCGAGGAAAAAAATTGTAGATGCAGATGTGGCAATGATCATCAGGCAGTGTCGGCGTGACCCATGAACTGCGTTTTTTATTTAAATGCTGAATGAGATTTATTGAGCACACTTAGCTTACATTAAATAGACAATCAAAAGTTATCTCCAAAATTGCGTGTGTGATCGTATACTTCATCTTGTGGCGTAGTTTTCTTGCCATGTGCGTCCAGGTTTTTGTGCAATCTATAATCTACGACCTTTTCATGTTCTTCTCTTTCGTGATGCAACCTGTCTTTTTCATGTATAAACTCTTTTCCACAGTTATGGCATTTTACAATAGGATGGTGATGAACGTGTCTTGCATGTTGTATTAGCTCATCGTAGCTCTTAAATTTCTCTCCATCTTGATCGCACTCGTATTTGGTGTGGTGAAATAGGTTCATACGATATGATTTTACTAAAACCTGATCGATGTATTAAATGCTTTTGGTGATGTGATTCAAGTTATTTCATTATTCCCAACTTCCCAGGGCACAATGACGACTAGAATTAGAAACGTTGAAATTTCGGACAATAGTGACGCGAAAATCAGATTAAACGCAGTGCTATTCCGAGCTAACCTCAACTCTGAATTTCTAACCGGGCTATTGGTGAGTATAATCCAGTAAACGATTAATAGGTCTACTTCGAGGGCTTTGCTACTTCATTATTATAGATCACATTTTGTATTAGTCGTCCAATTTTATCTGCGATTTCACGTCGAGAGGAGGAATCAAGGTTCACATTATTTTCTAAAATTATATCATTTTCCCATTTGTTCTCTGCGCGGCGTATTGTTTTGGTTGAATTGTCAAGGAAATTCATCTGACGAATTGCTATGTGTGAAAACTCTTCCTTTGAAGCTGCTCCATGAAAGTGCATCTTGAAGGCAGGAATCTGCACAACGTCTCCCTCCTTGTTCATTCGGACTGTTTCAATATCTTCAACCTCAAAATTTGCAATGGAGTTCCCATTTATTATACCTACGATACCACATCCTTTTGTAGCAATCAGAACCTGATCTGTCTCGTGGTAATGTACTGTAGTAGTAGCTCCGTTCTTAAAAGATACGTGGTAGATCTCTAATTCCTTCGAATTTTCATCACCAAGCACTTGTTGTAGGACAACTTCTCCTCTAAAATACGACTGGTCCACTTTTTTCACTGGCGAATTGTAGAAGTTCTGTTTGAACACAGCCCACCATGTAATTCTACCTGAATAAATAGTCTTTGTAGTTAACACTTAACAGCTTCTCATTTCTTTTTGCATTTGCACCTTCCCTTAGTGACGGATATCGTTCGAACCTATTTTGTTATTACAGCACCAAAAGCACGTTAGAATTTGAAACAAATATCGAAAGGAACACTTCAGGGAAAAACCAAAAGCCTTATATCATCAAATGGCGTCAACGATAATTCCCCCCTTTTTCTTCAGGCTTATTTGCACCTATTTGTGTGCTTAACGACCATCTAATTCCGTGCCCTGCTGAAAATGCTATCCCTGCGAATAAAAAATAATTACTCCTCCTCGCGCATCGGCTAAATTGCTCTCCAAGAGGCGAGTATTTTATATTATCAATAATGTCTTCTCCCCCTCTAAGAACGCAGATGTATACTAGTGTAATCTTTAATTCCTAGAATTGTATATCTTAAGTAAAAATGTCTTCCAATTTGCCTACGGGCGAAGATGAATACATAGTTGCCAAGATCAGCTATGTTGGATTTGCAGACCAATTAGGCCTAGAGGGGATAGTCATACTCAAAACATTTGATGGGAAGGAATTTCCAATGCGCGCCTTCTCTGGCGAAGTGGCCAGGCACATCTCGAGATTCCAAGAAGGTGATAAGAATACCATTCCTACAATCTATAATCTTGTGGAAGAGCTAGCTGTGACCCAAGATCTGTTACTTCTAGAAGTGCGCGTATATCAAAGCGGATCGGTTCTTAGGGCAAATCTGTACTTCAAGAATCGGAAAGAAAACATTATCATGCGGAACTATCGCGCTTCGGATGCTATCGCGTTGGCAGCCTACTACGACATTCCTATACATGTCCGAAGGAATCTGTTCGAAGAGACAATAGAACAATAAGACTCCTTTAAATTCTCTCTTATTCTTTGAACCTAAGTTATTATTTCGTTAATTTTATGGTCCTTTAATGCTTCATTAATTTCCATCGCGATTCTTCTGCCCACCCCTAGAACAAAACCATGTGTATACTTGGTGTACGGACTTGTAGTCGCCATAATTGGATTTCCTGGAACTCTTACAGAGACGTCATAAACAATAAGTTCAAGATCACGAGTCACCACACTCTGTAATGAAATAGGTCCAATTAGACCAGGAGAGTATTTTGAGTTAACAAAACTTGCAAACTTATCGCCAATTAGAAAGACCTTTTCTAGAAGAGATTCCCTAATGCTGGCAGGCATATGGCCAACCTCAATATTTTGCAAATCTATTTCTATTTCCATCTGTTCCTTTGCAGGGATAGATGTGGTAAAGTCGTGAAGGTTTGTTTGTAGCCTCCTTTCTATTCCAAGAAACTCCATTTCTTTCTTCAGTGGTGAGTAGAAGAAGTTGAAATTGAAATATGTGCCAATCACATATTCTTCTATGACCGCATTCTCAAGATCGGCTCTATTAATAATGCCTTTTTCAATCCTCATTTCTGATTTCCGAATGAAGTCATCGTACGACGTAACAATAAAGAAGGCTCTTTCCAGTTTTCGTGTTGCTTCTGGAATTTTTACAATTGCGAGACCCTTTATCTCAGAGGGATTATCAAAAATAGTGGGATGTCTGATGTTAGCCTGCTCCAGTAAATTGTATTGGTTGTATTCTTCTCCTCGTTCTTCCGCACGGAGGAGAGACCTATTACCAAATAGAGGTACCAAAAAATTTTTCTCTATATCTTCATAGCCAAGGTACGCAGTGAACGCCCTATTGGTTACAAAGATTGTATTTAAGTCGATCAGTTTCCGGATATTCTCTTTGTAAAGAATATCTGAAAATTTGTCAAGTAAGAGAATCTCGTCTGCAAGTCGCTTAAATCTCAGATAAGGAGTCTCTCGTCCTTTTTGGCAGACGCATACTGTCTTAAGTCCCTCGTCTTTGCATCCATCCATAATTTCTAGGGCTGAATGGCTTCCAATTGTTCCAACACTTATATTCTTCTTGTCATAACCGTCTACAATACTAATAACCTGACTCATTGAAATCATAACTTCGCCTTCAGAGGTTCTTTTATCAACAATTATATATTTTGTTTCATTTCGTCGTGCTATTTGCATCTTGATTATCCTAAGTTCATTTTTTAGCCATCATAAGGGGGTTTCATTCCAATGAACGGTATTGACACATCTCAGATCAACATAAAAAGAATTTGTTATTATGTATTGAACAGTTCCAAATTTGCTCCCTTCAAGGTATAATATGATTCTATATGTGTAGAGAAGAATAATCTGAAGTATAGTACAGTATCTTCTTACTTAGTAATCATGGAAAAGGACTTACTGATTTCTATTGTTAGCTACTTGTTGTACTCTGATATGATGGATACAATTTCAGAGACGATCAGGATGTACCGGTTTGCATATTACAGATATTCAAAGGATATCTTCAGGCTATTGCTCAATTTAGTTTCTTTCAGCAGTATAAATCTCCAGTTTGTTCTGGAATCCTCTTCTTTCATGAAATAGCCATCTTTTACTACAGATTGAGCAACATATGGAATTATCGCTAGTAGAGTACTGCAATTCGAAATGACTACAACGCACTTGATATTCGTGTTTTAGTGCTTCCATTTCCTT
>JAATVR010000529.1 GCA_014523665.1 Nitrososphaerales archaeon TH526 | reverse complement strand
TCGATGCAACAAGAAACTAGTAGAGGATTCAGCACTAAGAAAAAGTTTCTATAAGGTCTATATTTTCAATAGGTTTCAAGTTAGATCATTTTCGAGACTCTTATTTAGCTTCCCTGGATAATTGAGATTGTGGCTTGGTTCAAGCAATAAAATATCCCTCAATGAAGAAGAGGATTAGACAAAAGTTCAATCCTACCTCATCGTTGGTTCCATATTATTTCAAGAATTCGTGAGGATAACTTAAGAGACGATCAAACTCATTCCAACTCACCAGTTATAGACAATTAGCATAGGATAAGGAATAAAAGTTGTTGCTTCACTATTAAGGGTATCAATACATTTTTACCAAATTATAGAGAATAATAATTCCTAGTATCATCTATCAGTTAATATAATTTTTTTCGGCAAAACTCTTAAGTAGAATGGATTACTATAATCTACTAGAAGCCCAATTGCAATTTGGCAGTTGGAATATACCACCTCCCCTATACTGCCACTGCATGAAGGATCATATATAACAACTGTAGATGGCTAGGTTTACTAGAATTTTTCCCTAACTGATCTACTTGTTGTTACTTTATGTTACTACTCACGCAATGGGAATGTTATCGTAAAGGTGATAACTCTTATAAAGTAAGGATTAGCCAATTTCCGATCAAACCTGTAACTTTACCATGTTAAGTAAAATGAAATTTAAGTTCTAATTCAAATGAATAACTTAATCACGATGAAGGCTTCTTTTTTACCTTCTTTTGATATCTTTCTACGGATTTTTGAATCATTTTCGTGGCTAACTCCTTACCTCCCCAGCCGGTCAAACGAACGAATTTTCCCTCTTCCAAGTCCTTGTGATGGTTCACAAAATATTCCAATTTCTTTCTAAATTGGAGCGGGATATCTGAAATAGTAGTGATATTGGAGAACTCGGGATCAACTCGATTATCTGGAACTGCTATTATCTTATTGTCTTCCCCATCTTGATCTTCGGTCAATATTACTCCAAGTGGACGTGCAGAGATTACTGAAAAGGGATATAATGACTCATTTTCCATCACAAAGACATCGATTGGGTCACCGCTGTTGCGTTCCATTGTATTAGGAATAAATCCATAATTGCAAGGATATACTACCGAAGTTGGAAGGATCCGATCTGCATAAAGGATTTCGTTCTTTGAGTCGACTTCGTACTTTACACCGCTGCCTTTAGGTATCTCTATTACAACATAAATTAGGTCCGGAGGTTCTTTACCGGAACTGGATGGTATCCTATAAGGAGCCAAATTGCTGCGTTCTAAAGTACAACGATTGAACGAGATATAAGTGATAGCTTCAAAATATAGAGCAACTCAATACCTAAAGAAATAAGTATTAACTCCGGTTAGTCGAATATTTTTTTACCTAGTCCCCATACTTTCACTGCTTGTAAATAATTCATGAATACCATACCTCTGTAAATCTTTTTATCCACATTCCGCATCATCTTTGATATTGCAGTTATTACCTTGTCGATGTTGGAATGCTCTATGGATAAGGTAGAAATATTTTCAGGGCTTGCCAGATGCGAAATTTCGACTGTCACTAAACCCCCGAGTTCTTTCTTGTAATTGCCTTTGATTGATTCATCAATAGGAAGGAGACGCTGTTCCCTTTGCTTAAATATCGACAATACCCTAACTGAATTTGATTGAGATTGAAGTAACTCTATAAAATGATCCTTATCTTCTACCAAAGGCAATGATTTAGATATATTACTTATGCCTAATTCCATTCCTATTCTTTTCATCAACCGCATAGGAATTGGAAAACTATAAACCTCTGCTGTCCATTGCTCAACGTAATTAGTGTCTCCAGAGGTTTTATCCAGGTAGCAAGGTTTGAAACTTATTAACTCTTTTATTTTTAGGTCTTGCTCCCGCAACTTAATATTCAAATTGCAATCAGGAGTCCACACATAATTATCAGTCATCTTGGTAGGACGATCAAATTTCACAGGTAACTCTTGTATCGTGTTCACGAGGCTTTTATGAAATGACTTGCTAAACGAACGCCACTCCCACAATTTTTCTGAAAAAATTGGATTTTCATTCATGGTCTTAAGAATATACTTCTTGCAGTGTCTGGTTATTAGCCTAGCCTCGAGAAGCGTATGGCGCGAGCTTACCATTATATCTGTTACTTGGCTTCCTTCTTCTTGTCATGGCTTAAAACTCCTAATCTGATTCGGCGGGTCTAAATATCTCAACTAGTCTACCCCCTTCAGTACGTTGATCCAATATGGCAGACCATTTTTCTATATCAAAGTCGATCTGGACCAGTGTGCAGGTAGGAATTATGTGGATTTCCCCGGTTAGCGTTTCAATTAACTCCTCGACACTAGGATTATGTCCCACAATCAAAACCTGTTCGTAATTATCGGCAACATCTCGGAGTACTGTTAGGTAAGCAGCAGGCTCAGCAGCATATAGTGATTCAAAATTAATCTTCCTACCTTTGTATCCGCTGTGTTTTGCCACAGCTGTAGCAGTATCCTTTGCACGTGTTGCGGTAGAGCTGATAACAAGGTCGGGAACTAGTCCTTTTTCTTTCAAAAGTCTTCCCATCCTCGGCGCATCTCGCTTACCACGTCGGTTCAGTGGACGGTCGTGATCAGATAGATCAGGAAACTTCCAACTAGATTTTGCATGACGAAGAATTAGAAGTGTTTTCATCTAGCTCCTCTCTGTAAGAAAATTAATTTTAGAAACAAGCATCAGCTCTGGCATGATTTGATAGCGTAATGTGATTAACCATAATTTGAGCCTATGCGTTTTCATCGTAATAGTTGCTCAATTACCGAGTACACTCAATCGCTGTTGTTTTGCCAAAGTATTTTTTAGGTACTATGCCCTCTAAATTGCTAGGAGCTATGCCAACAATAGTTCATTTTGAGATTCCTACGGATGACATTGAACGATCAAAAAAGTTCTATAATGACTTGTTTGGTTGGAGTATAGAAAAATGGCCCGGCTCGGAGAATTTACCAGGCGGACAGGAGTATTTGATGATAACGACCACGGACAATAAAGGAAATAAAGCACTTACAGGTGGGATGATGAAAAGACAAATGCCAGAACAACAGGGAATTACGAATTACGTTGACGTCAAATCAGTTGATGAGTATTCAGCCAAGATAGCACAATTAGGAGGACAGGTTAAAATGTCAAAAACAGCGGTTCCTGGTCTGGGTTATTTTGCCATATGTACAGATACAGAGAACAATGGCTTCGCTATCTGGGAAACAGATAGCACAGCTAAATAATAATGATCAGCATCACGGCCCCCAATTTTTCATAGTAGGTTCATCTACCGGGATATCTCCATCTTATTTCTCATTTCTTAAACCAGTGATTCAATACCAATACCTGTCAAATACAAGGTGTCTGTCTCCAAGCAAAGCGTATTTTCATGTTTAAGTTTACGTCAATTAGGACTGATTCAGGAAAGTTCGACAAATTCTGTTTCGAACGTCTTCACTTCCCACGTAGATGCGTACGAACTCAAACCGAAGAAATAGATCAAATCCGGAATACCGCTTCGAGCAATTTCCCCTTCGATTGGTTATTGTGCGGTTTGACGCGCAGGATATGATCACAGCAAGGACATCTTGCGCCATCCCATTGCAAAAAGATATCGCATTCGACACACCTCTTGGACCCGTTATCATAATAACCAGTAACGTATCTACTTTTACGCGCTTTATAGAACCAACATGTGTCCCTGCATAGTTTCCTTTTAGTACTCTTTCCTTTGAACAATCTTAATGGTGAGTTGCTGCTACAGTTGGTCTCGTCTTAGAGTTTGTTGTAAAATCAGAGGATGATACTATCTGAGGATACTGGATTGTCTTTTGATTTTTCTTTCTTCCCCCCTTTTTACTCGCTTTAATCAGTGATATCCTCTTTAATAACATGGGAGTGAGTAGCCATCTCAACTCACCTTTCAGTTTGGGATTCATAGAAGTAATGTTGATCCTTGCCATTCCTGATCTCTTTAATATGATGCTACGAGGGCTGCCTCTACCGTATCCTAAATTTGGATTAGAATTAGATGAAGAATTTCTAAGTCGTTTGCGAGTGTTCGGTGTTGATGATGATGATGATGACGAAGAAACAATATCTGCCGCCATTTTTGTCAAGAAAGGTTCATGACCTACGACGAAAATTTTAGCATCATACCTGAACTTTGCGAGGTCTCTATATACTAGAGCTCTATCTCCTTCGGGAGCTAGGTCATTCCAAACCTGAACGGCGTTTAATTTCTTCTTCTTCTTGAGTTTTCCAACTGGACTGCGTTTATTGGCAAAAAGGATGCTATCAACTATTTCAGCACTATGTCGTGCATGTTTTAGAGGACTTGTAACAATCGCATCTGGTATTATGTTCAGAGTCTTAAGTGCTTCGCTCGTACGCTCAATTTCGGCAATACCTGCAGTGGTGAGTGATTTTTCGTTTATCCCATTTGGGCCCAAATTACGACCTAGACTTTTTCCAGAACCAGATTGTCCATGCCGTATTAGAAACAGATCCAATTAAGAGGTATCGTGGTGAGACAAAATGCTCTGTGGTTCACTTTTTCTTGCTTGCATTCTTCATTCTCCCCTTATTATTCTTCGAAATTGTGCGCCGAGTTTTCTTTTTTTTTGAACTTTTGGTAGCTTTTTCTGAGTTGTCATTCTCACGTCCCTT
>JAATVR010000528.1 GCA_014523665.1 Nitrososphaerales archaeon TH526 | reverse complement strand
GTTAAATATATGCTTAAAAATAATAGGGTATCTAAAATCGAAAATATCGTTCTCGAAATCGTTGTCATGGCGAGCACCTGTATTATTGTAATGATATTGTATAATTTGGGCACAAATACAGAGTTGTTCTTGATAGCGTACGCTGAGCAAGGATTGACAATTGAATACAACATTCAGACTGAAAGTCAGTTAAATAATTGCACATATGTAATATCAATTTCAGTATGGGACAATAAGACGATGAAAGCAATACCTAATGCGTTAGTCGAGTTTAAGACACCGCTGGCTGGTATTGTAGCAAATACCACAGATCAAGGGGGAAGCACAGCAATTTCCTTATCCTTGGAGAAAAAGCCGGCGCAAGAGAGCTGTATTGAGAAATTATTTTCACAAGGCTATTCAATAGAAGCAGCAAGCAATGGCTACACGGGGCTGGGAATCGGTACAATCTCTTAACTGTTGTACCAACCATGGGCGTCCTAAAGAACACCATCACAAATGAAGAACCATCCTTCTATTTTTAGCAGGTACCTGCCTGTTGCAAAAAACCCTTCCAACATGTCGAGTCGAGCCTATTTCATGAAATACTACCGTCTAACAGGGAATGAGGTGAATTGCTAATTTCCAAGGTCTCAGGGTTCTTTGTAAAAAATCATCTTGAATGCTTTGTATTCCAATGAAGTACGAATTGGTTAACATCGTCCTCAAGTCTTGCATGAGATCGGAGAAAAAAAGATTTACCGAAACTCCAGCCTAATCGATCGCATTCCTTACACGTCTGTTCGTATGATGAAGAGTAACCGTGTGCTTCACCTATAACACACTTGGCAGGAGAGTCTAATTCAAAATACCATTTGAACCAAACAGGAGTCAATGGGAAGGGGAGGCTCTTTCTCTTGCCATACAGTCTTTCGAACCATTTTGGTGAAATTTCCTTTAGCGTGAGGGGCCTATTATCCTCTCGCTGGAGCGACGTATCTACTCTCATAGTCTTGAAATACGTACAGTATTAGATGAATCTTTCCCCCAATACTATATCCTTTGGCTGTCAAGGAAATAGGTGCCTCTGAAAAAGGTTAGTTACGAGTATAACACCAGCCCAGACAAAGCAACACATAGCTCTTCATCAAATACTTAACATGTCGTCAACTCGTTGTAACAATTTCGTAAGGTCTACAGGTTTTTGCAAATAGTACCTTTTCCCCGACATTGGTGAGACGCTATTCTTGAATTTAGCATACATAGAGAATTCGTTAACTGCTGTAAGAAACAAGACCTTGATAGACTTATCTTGTTCGAATAATTTCATATACAATTCAAATCCATTCAGACCTGGCATTCTAATGTCCAAGATTATCAACTCATACTTCTCAGGTCTAAACATTTCGAATGCAACAGAGGGATTCGTAAAGGCGTCTACAGTAAAACCAGCCTCTGTCAATATGGTCTTCAGGGTAAAGACTATGTCTTGCTCATCATCTACCACTAGAATTTTTTTTGAATGACTTGATTTGGTCACACCAACATTGCCAATGTCACCAACAAACAAACTATCATCTAATTCTCGTGTGGAAGTACGTACCTCTTGATCTAAGCTCAACTACACCGTGTTATTGGTGATTTCATACTTAAAACGGTTTTTGCTCCAAAAAATCCGAAGATTCTCATGGGATGCGAATTATTACAATGAACATTCCGTTAGTATCAAATATTCTTAAAGTTAGTCCAGTACTTCTTCTCTAGATGCGATCTAGTGACTAGGCAACTTTTTAAAACCCGGGACCGATGAATAGTGTATAGGTTTGACATCTGGCAAATATTTCAATAAAGGAGTGAAGGCGTTAGATGCTCCTCACATAGGGCATGTTGTTAGAGAAACCCCGGATACAATAGTGGTATTTGGAGGTAAACAAGAAAGATATGATATACCAATCAAAGAAATTCAGCAGGTGGGCGGAAACGTTCTTATCGGTCTACCATTTGCTGATATAATTCAAAAGTATACCGTCAGTAGAAAGGAGCCCTTGCCCACTAGCAGAACGGACCCGTGGCCTGAAGATGATAAAGTTGTAGATCTTGGTACATATGAAGGCAAGTATCCTTTGTCCTTATTCAACAAAGGAGTTAGAGCAAATAATGAAGACGATGTAGGACATGTTATGAAAGAAACAAACGACAAGATAGTTGTCTTTGGCTATTCGAATCAGAGATTTGATATCCCAAAGTCCCATATTATAGCGGTTGGTAGAAATGTGATATTGGACATAAATTTTCCCGACATTTTCAAGTATGAACTTGACAGAAATGCCCCACTGCCTTCAGGAGAACCGGTAAGCAAATTGATTGATGAAGCTTTCCCCCAGGATTGACAAGACTCGCATGGTCAGCTAGAATTTTCCACTTGAGCAGGTAATTTGCGATATGGTCTCATAAGGCTTTGTCTGATGGATTGCAAATTGGTTATACTCATGGGTGCCTACTAGTTGTTGCTATTTGATGAGTATGAGGTCAGGTACCTCTGAATTGAACATTGTTCAAAGGGTTTCGCTTCTCTACCGATCGCAGTCAAAGCAAGGAGGGTTCGTTTGTTAGTGTTCAGGCAATAATTAGCATCTATCTAATGCAATTCATCATCAATTGCGAATATAGTTATGTTATCCTAAGTCGTGCCTCACTTTTTAAGTTAATAAGAATTGAGTGTCTCGACTTTGCTTCAAAAATGTGTAATTGACCATATCACTTCTCATGGTTCTATACATACGAATTCGAGGGTTGGATCTCTTTGTCATCTCTATGGAAAAACTGTAGAACATACCAGTTCCAAAGGTTCATCTAAGCATCATTTCAAGATCCCTCAATGTATGATGTACTGCATGAGCCATTGCTCTATGGTATGCTGCTTCAGTGATATCATTTCGGTCAAAAAATACCTCGGCAAGGGCCATTTCTTTCTCAAAGTCAACGAATCAAAATGTCCTTTAGTTTGTTGCCTGCTCTTCTGAAATCTCCATCTAGTTCATGGCCCAGTTTTTTGCCAAGATTGCCTAGTCTCCTTGCTCTTTCACTTAAATTGGACACGAGGAATCTCCACTCGCCGCGTCAAATATTTAGACGTTTGTTGATGAAGTTCTAGTCTATCTTTCTGACGCTCTACGTGGCGTTACATGTCCACTACTACCGATAAACCATGGCAGTTTAATCTCAGGATGGTAATAAACAACATGCCTATTTTCATCCCAATATTTATCGGTAAACTTCACCTCTGGAATGATTTGGTCTGAATATAGGATGACCTTACACCTCTTTCTTCCCGCGTGGCACTGGGACAGAATACCTTATGTGATACATCTTCAGCAAGTGAAAAAAAGCCTTTGCGTAGGGATGGGTAAGTATCGAGAGGATCATGTGATTTCCAACAAAGTCTCTAGTAGATAGAGGCTAACGAAGCTAGAAGATGTTGTTTGAGTTTTTCAGGCCGTAGCTAACGCAAGAGCGCTCATCTTCACTACTGATTCTGGTGACAATGGCTCAGCAGGATGCCCCAGGACTTTCAACTATTACACACACAGCAACTTGGATTACATTTTGCTGAGAGTTAAGCATTGGATGTCCAGACCTAGTCAATTCTTGAAATCGTTTATCTGTAAATGAGTGCACGCGGTCAGACATTTCTGTTGCTACTGCATCATCAGAGTCAGCGAGCTGAGTACCTGGCACATCAGCAGTTTAATTAGTCTCCGATGCCTATATCTATCTCAGAAAGTATTTTGGGAATCTGGAGGTACGTCTGCATTCTATAACCAAATCCAATACAATCTCGCTTTATAGAATGAAAATCGTAGCCATGGATATAAGTCCTGCAGGCGTAGGTACCACTAGAAGTGGTATCTTCCAGGAGAATCGGAAGGTAGACGGGGGGGGTAGGTATGTACGTAGACGCTCATACGAATAGTCGTGTCGTTATCTTCGGCATGTCTCTTTCCATGATAAAGATGCTTCTTCGTGCATCATTATTGGCGGTGTGTGGGACTTCTGGCACACACGCTAAATATCCGCTCTTTATATAATGGCTTCAGGGTGCAAGTCGTCTTCAATCTTTTGCAATAACTGCAGATAACGTTTGCCTTTAAGTGTTATTTCTTAGTGCTGAGTTGACCATTTACTAGACGAAATACTCAGCAACCTACAGCCGATAAGCAGGTCCAGGTAGTAAAAGAACTGCGGCAAATCCAGTCTACACATTTACGCTAACTCGAACGACTTATTGCAGCTCCCTTCTTTTGAGTAGGCAATCTGAATAACTTGTTTGGTGATTTCATAATAATCCCGACGATGAGGCTTCCTAGTCCTTTCTTGCCTCATAGGCCATGGCTAAATGGATCTAGTCATTGACATTACTCTCATCAATGTTGATTCCACACACCAAGAATCTCAACCACAAAAACTTACACACAATCTATGCTGCAATGGAAAGCCGCCTTAGGTCGTCTTCAATCTCCCCCAAATTACCGCAGACATGCCTCTAGAGAAGTACGTTGATTTTCACTCATTTAATGACAGAACTGCATAGACAACCAAAACACGTCATCGGAGATAAACTATCAGAAAAGGTGGAAGGAGGAATGCCTGCGATAGAATGTATATTCCAAGTCCGATGAGCACAAATTGGTATAATTATTTGTCCAATGTGGCGTATTTTCGAAGCAACCAATGGATGATTTACAAGCTAATATGCTGCTATACACCACATGCCAGTCGTTAAGATGAAAACTACTATCAGTAAAGTAATCTAATCTATAGAATTATACTGTGCGGGGGTATAAACTCCAATGTTATCACCTCCATTCGAGAATGTTATGGCAGCAACAACCAAGAGCAGTAGGTACAGTTTTTTCTTTCAATTGTTACTCTCTTTTGTTACATGTACTAAAGAGGATATCTTATCTTCTTACTTTATGGTCTGAACTAGCCTCTTGGAACCTATTGCTATCGGGCCTATGGCTAGTAACCCTATAACATATGGAGGAACTACCAGTGGGATAAGTGAACATAGTGCACTGATAGCGATAAGCAAACCTATCCCCATATATTGGCCCAATACTACCGGTCTGGATGGAAAGTGCATAGTAGAATAGGAAGAAGAAAAGAACATTATGAGCACAAAAATATCGTCAATATCGCTATTAGACTCATAGGATCTATCAACTCTTACTTTCCTGTCTCCCAGTATTCCTCGAGAGTCTTAAGTATGGGTAATACCAGAAAGTAAAAGATAATCTGAACGCATCAAAAAGGTCGTCATGACTTGTTGCTTCCTTATCCAGAGTACCATCTCCCTCCTCTACTGATGGTGAAGTGAAGACTAATAATCTAGGCTTTAGACAATGTTTAGGAAGATATTGGATAATCAGGAAATACGTGCCACATTGGATCGTTACTGGGAAGCTACAGTTGCTCTTGATTTAGATAAAGTGGACGAGTTTTATCAGGGTGATGTTGTAGTTGAATTTCCACAGTCTGGCGAACGAATCCGGGGTAAGCACAACATATACGAACTCAGGGCACATTATCCCGCTAAAGTTACCTTTAGAATCCTGCGAGTTCGTGGAGAAGGAAATCTCTGGATAACTGAACTGGTTATCACCTATGATGGGCGTCCAGTCAATGTGGTAGGCGTCATGGAATTCAGAGATGGTAAGATTGCACATGAAACGCATTACTATGCAGATCCTTTCGATCCACCTGAATGGCGATCTCAATGGGTCGAGATAATCCAATGACCACTGAAAGACGAAAAAAAAGTGAACAGATACATCAATGTCACATTCACGATTAATGCAGTCACATAAAAGTAGTTGAGAGTATCCTTCATTGGCTGGCCAGATTCATCAACATAAACCAGATGCATTGATATTTGAAAGCATAGGTTCTACCTGTCTTAACTGTCTAGTCTTAACTAAAGGTATAGGTGGGTTCAGGCTGCCCCACCTATATGACATAACCAATGCGTGCCTACCGTTTGTCAGGAATTCGTTGGTGTTCGAATGTATGAGCGTGTAATAACATAGGGAGGAGAAGGGATTTGAATATGTTAGTCGATTATTTAGTTGTGGAAAAACGATTCCAATGGATCAAATATCTATTTTTATCTCAAGTCAATTGTCTGCCTTTATTCTCGCTATCAATATCCGAATTCTAGAATACCTTTATTAGTGCTCTATTCTACAACAGACGAATCAGCAATTTGACACAATCAAAAGAAAGGCCATTTGGTGTTACAATTATTGTGGTACTCGCTATTATCGACGGTGTTATACTAGTGTTCGGTGGGCTTTCATTTCTAGCATTTGGGACATTCTTCGCAACCGTTCCTATAGAAAATATTGTAATAAATCAACAACAATCGCAGCTTCAACAACAACAGCAGCAACAACAAGAATTGCAGAATGCAGCAGAACTACAAACTCCCCCCAATTCTTTGCCAGCATTGGTCTCGTAATAGGCGGTATAGTACTTGCAGTTGGTATTGCTTACCTGGTTGTATCCTACGGTCTATTAAAGGGGAAAGGATGGGCCTGGACTGTTACAATTATAGTATCGATAATAGCTATTATAGTTCAAATAATTTCTGCAATAACAACTGCCAATGCTGTCTTCTCATATGATATTAATGCTTCATCGGCTGGAATTATTTCTCATATCATAGGCATGGCAATCAATGCAGTGATCATATACTACCTCTTCCGTCCACACGTAAAGGCTTTCTTCGGCAAAACAACTGTTCAAAAGTAATGATTCAAGACAGCTCATCATTTTTTTTGGATCCTCTTCCGGCTCTGTTCATGTCTAAACTTTTCTCTGTCTGGTTTTGAATGGATTGGTCAACCTGGTTGTTTTCTTACGCCGTGTCTTTCCAACAAGTCCTCACTCCTAAATTCTACCGTAACGTGGCATAGGATTTCACAGTAATGGCAAGTATGAAGGCACTGAATGCACTATATGGATTTATAAGGGTTAGTAATACAGTTCTGTATTACTTTTTCCTCATGAGAATCGGTATTTTTAGGTTGCAAAGTGTCAAAACTGCCTTCAATACCCTTCATCAGGTTCGCTAGGCCGTTCATACTCTTGCACGCCTTTTCGATTAGCAAGTGCCTTTCGGCAAAGGGACACGACTACCATACGGAGTTGATACAGCGCCGATGGCGACAAAGTAGTAATAGGAGGTATCATGCTTCATCGGCACTTACAGTCGCAACAACCACATCAACCCCCTTCTAAACTAAAAGTTTATCTTTTCTGAACACATTATAATTATCTTGCGATAGTGTCTGTCGGTCTTCCGCTAGCAGCCCCAAAAATCAAAACCCCAATATCTTTCGTCAGTCGTATGTATGTCTAGGCTTATGGGCACACATGAACAGTTCTTTGAATTTATTCATTTGTTCTTTTAGTGCATTCCATTCTGCCTATGCTTTGACTCAAAGAACCACAACACGCCCGACCATTGAAGGACGGAGCATGCAATGATAAGCATATGTTCTTGTTTTATCAAGAGTGTACTCAAATGTGTCATCTGGCCTCAATGTACCTGAATCAAATGCAAGTTATTGTGTGAAGGCCAAAATCATCATTAGTCTATACTACAGTAGTGCCGACAGAAACCTTTAGTGGATTTGGCTGAAATGCCTTATCATTCAGCGTAGAGGCCTCAGATACGATTGTTACGTTTACCTGTTCTTGTGCATTGGAGATAAATTGAAAACTTGTCAGGACGGACACGACCAGAACTAGTAATAGTAGGCCGGTTGAAACTAGTCCTAGGTTGCTCAATAAAACTCTAACTCATGAGAGAATATTTTATCTGTCATGTTTGTTCTCGATGTATTAATGTCTTTAGGCCCTGAATCTTTACAGGATGTGGCCTCACTTCTGCAAATTTTAGCCTAGTCAATCTCTGCCAAATTGAGAAATATTAGAGTTAGATTAGGTTCAAAATTCTAGAAGAGGTGAAAGATTTTAATTTATCGATAATGCATCATTCCGCATGTCCTACCCTGACACTCCAGATGCCAACAAATCCACTAAGCTGAATGACGGTCAACGGAAGAGGCCGTCGAGGCAAGAAATGAGAGAGCAGAAGATAATTGAAAATCAAGAAAGAATGACCCATTCTACTGAAACATTGGAAACAATCAAAAAGGAT
>JAATVR010000527.1 GCA_014523665.1 Nitrososphaerales archaeon TH526 | reverse complement strand
GAGTAAGGTCATTCTATATCCGGGCCAAACTGTACCAAAGATGAAGTTTACTGATGGATATTGGGATGAGAACGGGAATTTCGTTGAATTCAATGCTGAGATTAAACTTCCTTGGTATATATGTAGCAACGGTCATGTCACCCCACGCAGTAAGGCAGATAGGTAAATGCCTCAAAGCGCGCGGGGGCCGATATAGCTTGATGCGTTCATGTCAACATGATCAGATAATAGAATCGACAGGCTGGAGAGTCTCAGTCAAACCTTCGATGACAACTATAACAGACGAGATAAGGCCAGTATGATGAGTCAGTATCGCAAGAGTTCGATAGGCATATACAAATAGCAGAGAAGTTTGCCAAGGACAATGATTTGAACAGACCAGAAGCACATAGGCTATACACGGAACACTGTCTAGGTTAGAAGTGATAGAGGAATGAGTGATGAAATGGGTAACCCATCTTCTGCGTAGCATAGAGGAGGTGCTCTAGTAAATCACTAGTGACTCGGCTATCTGTAGTGAAAAAAGTAAGTTAAATTCAAGTAAAATCCTGAAAAACACACTGCTGTGAAGTAAAAGTGAGTGTTGTCGAGAGGCAGGAGAAGAGGAAACGTCATAGAGAACAGCATAGAGATAACTACGAGATCGTCAAAGATATCTTCCAATGCATTGCATCGAAATATAACTGTAATATTTCAGAAGTCACTTTTGGTGCCAGTCTAACCTACTATCAACAGAAGCGATATTTGAGTCTCTTGAAAAATAGAGGGTTGATCCTGATCTCGTCAGAATTAAATTACTGCAATGCTTATGAAATCAGTATTTTAGGTAGAAGATATCTGGAGGTATTAGCAGATATAAAAGACGATTTAGGATATGACACTTTTGGGAAAGCGGGTTGGTGACAGAAATAAAGGTCAACTGAACCGCTTGATAATACTGACTTCGACGTTTGAAGCGATCTTGGTATAGAGTACCACCATTATCCTAAATATTAGTTAAATCACGGAAATAGGCTAGAAAGACAAATGGAATATGTGGTAATTACCGAGTCGACTATATGAGAGTTACCCCAGCTAGATGACTAGACTTTTTCATACTTCGAAATTCCACCAAATGAATAACTCTCAGATCTGTAGCAAAATCTAGAAAATAAGTTTGTCACAACAATTGGTCACTGAGATAACATAATTCATGATCTGAAATAAGTTTGCATTGACTATTTAGACTTTGTAACAATCTCTAAGACTGGCAGGGTAAAACTAAAGGTAGCACCCGTAGAAGTTAAGCCATCCGTTCCATCTGAGGTCGCTATCGGATCATTATTACTGGCCCATATTCTTCCTCCATGGGCTTCAATTATATTCTTAGAAATATACAGACCTAATCCAGTACCTGAATCGGAACCAGAAACAAACTTTGTGAAAAGATTCTGAGCTACATCTGGAGGTATTCCTTGACCATTGTCTGTTATGCTTACGATGATCTCATCATCACTATCAGAGCTGCTATTCTGATCATTGTTTTTGTAGGCCACTCCAATTTTGTTCTTCCAATTACTTTTATCTGTCCTACTAATGGAAATAGTTATTCTGCCTTCCTTTGTTCCAGCCTTTAACCTAATAGAAGATAGAGCGTTACTCAATAAATTAGACAAAACCTGAGAAATCTTTGTCTTGTCTGCATCTATCAAAAATGATTCGAGAAGAGCGTTGGCTTTGCCACTGGCTTTTTTGTTGGCACTCTTGTCGCCTGTTATCTTATATTCACCTCTTTTAGAAGTAGTTATATTGGACGATTTAATATCACCATCTGGAACTACGGTTGTAACTGTACCAATATCAGCAATATCTTCCATCTCTTTATTACTCACCCATAATAGAATCTTATTCTCTGTGTTTGTGATCCTTGTATCGCTTATCGTAAGATTCAGTTCCTCTGCAGTTTCTTCAATTAATTGTTCAATATTGAATCGTTCTTTATTGAGTTTAAATGAATGACTTTCAATCTTTGTTACATCAAGTATATTATCTGTGAGCTGTTTTAGCCGCTTAGCGTTCCTGATGATCACATCAAGTAATAAAAGTACTCCCTCTGCTCTT
The DNA here is from genome assembly GCA_014523665.1 of Nitrososphaerales archaeon TH526. Lineage (GTDB taxonomy): Archaea > Thermoproteota > Nitrososphaeria > Nitrososphaerales > Nitrososphaeraceae > TH5896. The sequence continues at coordinate 983 of JAATVR010000527.1, read as the reverse complement.
TTAGTAGCATTATCACCGCCCCTAATAACCCTGCCACTTGAACCATCTAAGGTCATTATTCTTGATCTCACAATATCAGCCAGTCCTAGGATCGGTTGTATGGGAGTTCTGAGTTCATGTGCAGCTGTGTTGATAAATTCGTCCTTGATTTTTTCTGATTCTTTTAGTCGCTCATATTGAACACGGATCACTTCCTCTCTTTCCTTTAGTCTAACGTTACTTTCAATTAGACTCTGATTACTATCTCTCAATCGTACATTATATTGAATACTCGAAAGTGCTAGAGCAATAATATTCACAAAGTACCCAGCGTCTTTTAAAACATGGGCTACCATATGGGGAGTATCAAATGAGACTGCGGAAGAAGACATAATAATCTGTGCAAAAATATCGATGATAAGATAAGCAAGTATTCCTTTATAGAATATATCGGTCTTTTTGTACAATTGGTTTTTGTAGAACAAAATCAGAGCGATTATGAACAAAATAAGCGAAGGAATCTCATACGGTCTATGCAAAATAATATCATCGATTACTGAAAAAGGTAATACAAGATAAAGCGAACTAATTGCAATGCTTCCTGCTAACACTGAAAGGACTGTTAAATAGACTCCAAAGGTTCTATCTGATCCATTTGCATCACGCATGATGACTGCTTTCTTAGATTCATGAATGCTATTCTTTTCTACTTCATTTCTCACTTCCTCTTTATACTCGCCTTCATTTGTTAATCCTGTTCTTGGTCCAGATTCTGATAATCTATCGCTTCTCCCTTTCTCTTCACCTGAAAAGGTAGGATATTTTGCAATCGCTATAACTAACATTGCACTAAGGAAGATTCTGCCAGCAAACCACGTCTGCGGTATGAAGTATTTTAGAAAGACCACGTTGTCCATATACGAATATGATACAACAACATGAAGCAAATCAATCAAGGCACTTACAAGAAATCCAAACCCCACAAAACGGCTAAAATTATCGTT
>JAATVR010000526.1 GCA_014523665.1 Nitrososphaerales archaeon TH526 | reverse complement strand
GGTACCATCCTTTAGGAGTAGACACCAGTAACCATTGTCGTTGGCTTCCCTCATTATGGTGTGGACACATACATCAGTCGTGATTCCTGTTATGATAAGATGAGTTATACCGAGATTTCGCAAAATCAATGGTAAATTACTCTGACCAAATGCACCCTTGCCTGCCTTGTCTATTACAAACTCTCCTGGAATTGGATAAACGTCATCTATAATGTCCCAATTTTTTTCGCCTCTTACGAGCAATCTTCCCAAACCTCCTTTAGGCGTATCCCCGATTCCTATTCCGTTTCCTATAATTTTGCTGCGAAGAATTTTATTGTATGGCGCGTCAGAGAGATCCGGAAGGTGCCCTTCCCTAGTATGGACAACCTTGATGTCTGTTCCATTTCGAATAGTTTCCAAGACATACATGATCGGCTTTATGGGGGCAGATGTTAACCCAAGATCATATCCCATTACATCAACGTATCCCTTTGGACCACAGAAATCAACTTGCATATCAACGCTTATGAATGCAGTTCTAGCAGAATCGAATTCAACAAATGCCTTGTCGCCAAACCGTGGACAATCTTCAACTTCCACTGTTAGAAGCTTACCTTTAACAGGACCGTAAAGCCATGTAGGGAATTTGAAAGTATGGTTCTCTTTAAACTCCTCGTAGTCTCTTTCGACCCTATTCACAATTTCATCTTTGACTCCCGCAGACGTACCATCGCCGGAATTTCTTAATTTTGGAATGTTTGTTTTCTTCATTAAAATTCACCACTAGATTCAATTATTAGTGGATATTTTGTCAACATATCTGGTCAGTCTCTAGAAAAACACTGCTGATACACATTAAGAAATTCTATTAGACGAGTATCATGTCTAATCATTCCGATTGCCAATCGTAAATTTCGATACAAGTAATAAGCGATATCATGTGGATTGATATAAGGATTAACTCTCATCTTTCGCGTTTGTGGAATATATGAATAAGAAAAAAATTTTCATTTATGTAAAAAATTAATTGCTATGTACTGTTGCGCCATAATCATGTCATGGGTTGCCACGGCTCAAGCAGGGTGCAATCATTCTGTCAGAGATTTTTGAACTCCTCTCGTACATGTCTGCAAGACTGAGTAAAAGACCTTCGTCGAACTCCCTTCCGACGAGCTGAACACCTATTGGAAGGCTGCCGTCTACTAGACCTGCAGGAACGTTAAGTGCGGGTAGACCTGTGATATTAAAGACGGTGGTAAGTCTACTAAGTGCTATATAGACCTCTGTATTTCTTCCATTGATATCTATTGAGGTCTCTTCCAGCATAGGAGCGCTGATGGAAGTTGTTGGTACTATCAAGCCATCCAGTCCCTTCATAGCTTTCAAAAAAGCGTCCTTTAGCTCCTTCTTGTAGCGAAGTGCAGTTATATATTCGACAGCAGTAATTTTCGTCCCTCTTTCAAGCATGGCTAACACATCACTTCCGTACTCACTTCGCCTAGACTTTAGCCATGAAGAATGAACCGCGGCTGATTCACCTAGTCGGAACGCCTTCCAAGCGTCAGAAATCTTGCGAGTCTCATTTAAGGTAACTGGAACTGTGGAAACCCCACATGCGTGCATCTCCCCCAAACAGTTTTCAAAAACGTCCATAACTCTTGGATCGATCAGATCAAAGAAATATTCTTTGGGCACACCCAAAGTAAATTTTCTAGACTTGTCATCGGACTCTGATACAATTTGAAGGTAATCAGGTACCGGCAAGTCCAACGTCGATTCATCCAGCATGTCATAGCCAGCAATCGCTTGCAATAGCGCGGCAGTGTCCCATGAAGTTCGCGCCATTGGCCCAACATGATCAATCGAGGGGGCCAACGGCATGACTCCAAATTTGCTGACTCTACCATATGTTGGTTTCAGGCCAAAAAGCCCACAAAGTGATGAAGGAACGCGGATAGACCCACTAGTATCAGTTCCTAGAGCGCCTACGGCCATACCTGCACTCACAGCAACTGCAGATCCACCACTTGAACCCCCTGACATCCTAGCGGGATCCCACGGGTTCCTTGATGAACCGTAGTGGGGATTTATGTTGGTGATTCCGCAAGCAAATTCATGAGTATTGTTCATTCCTACGACAATAGCACCGACTTGTTTTAGTCTTCTGACTACAGTAGCATCATGATTAGGAACAAAATCTGATAATATCCTTGAACCACTCGTGCTCCTTACGCCTCTAACGTAGATTAGGTCCTTCAAACTCACTGGGATTCCGTGCAATGGGCCCAGATATTTTCCCTCTTTAATGTCTGCCTCTGCCTTTTTCGCTTCCTTTCTGGCAGAATCTGTCATCACGGTTATGTACGCATGAAGCTCTTCGTTCAGATCCTCGATCCTTTCAAGTATATCTTCAACCAGGTCGACCGGTGATATTGATCCGGAAAAAATATGTTTGGAGAGTTCATGAATACTTGAACCTAAAGCTTTCGTACGGGAAGATTCTTTCACTAATCTAGTTCATTCTCCTAGTTGTCGTCGTTTGCGGCAGCAGTAACGGACAGTGCTTTCCCACATGCTAGGGCGAATCATCATATTACTCTCATTATTCTCTTTACTCACTTTCAAGCTTCTTTCTTCCCTCT
>JAATVR010000525.1 GCA_014523665.1 Nitrososphaerales archaeon TH526 | reverse complement strand
TAGCATATGTCGTAAGAGTATATGCACGATTGGTTGAACTTGGAGCAGAAACACCAGCCAAGAACCCATACGTAGCAGAGATGTACAAACTAGCATTAGAAGGAAAGCTGTACAGCAGATCAATCCCATAGCAAGACAAAACATATACACATCATTCTTTTTTTCTTTTTTAAAACTCGTTGACATCCCATGTTCTTTCAGATGGAAAGCAAATGATAATCACATACAAGATTTTCACAAATTACCACCCTAAATACTAAATAGGCATTACAGATATGATCGCAGGCCAGTATAGGTCTTTGATATGAATCTCGTTTACATTTTAGACAGCTGATCTTAAAGTATTATTTTGAATCAACCATGACCCATTTCATAGACCTAAGCAATCTGAAAAAAATAATCTAGGACTGCCCTAGTTACCAATTACGTAACTTCCCACATCATTGAGAATCTAAAGTTATTTCACTGTCGTTGCGCTTTTCCCTGCTACTATCGGCAGGACGGTGAATATGTTGATAGCACTATTACTCATCCACGGCATCTCAACATGTCCTTAGATATACCGACCCGCAGGTCTCGCATTTCTTAACATCCGACCCAACATAACGTCTGCTGCACCCTCTACAAATCTGGGTTCGCACGAATGGTCGGAAAAAGGTGAGTCCACTGCTGGCGCCTATTGCTTTACTAAATTCATCCTGTGAGGTAATATCAGTTAGATCTATTGACGTCGACAACCCACCCCTTAGCAGACTATCAATGGACATGCATTCTTCTAATATTTTCTGAGGCTGTGACAAAAGTTCCTTACTGTTCACAGTGATCCCTTGAGAATAGTGCTCAGTTGACTCGGGCCCGGTAGATAATAGAGTCTTGCCATATTTTTCTGAATCCAAGGTTGAAAACCTTGTGCTACTATCATCATTTATCATTGAGATACCTACCGATTCATTGCCCATTTGCCTCCCGTGGTCTAATGCTACATCACCCGAGGTCTTCAGTACTTTTCTCAGGACATCGTCTCCAGCAGAATTGTGATTATATCCCAAGATATCATACACTGATTCCTTTAGTCCAGTGAGATTGAGAATTATGTTAGTAGTGCCGAAATTTTCGAAATTTGCACTTCCCATAACTGGGCATAACCCCTTTCTGATCGCATTCAAGATATTCTTCTTTCTAATATACATCGCCTCCAAAGCAGGTTTTAGTGCTAGAGCGAGTTTTGCCCTGAAATATGTTTCATCTTTATTCGACTGATATGCGAGTCTAGGAAGATTGATCGACATTGACTGTAAAGATGCAACGCTCCATGTATCCTTACCGTCCAATGATTTTCGAATACCATTGCTCGTCCGCTTTCCATTTTGCATGATCGCGATCTTACCCCCCGACCTAACTACAGAGGATATCGTTTGCGAGTCTTCTTCCAACGTATTGGAATTTTTACTGTAATTTAATGCCAGACCAACCCTTGGTAATGGTGTTAAGTCAGTATACCTTGTGTAACCCTCAAACAAAGCCTGAAGCGTCTTTTTATCAAGAGTACTTGCAGGTAATAGAATGGTAAATGAAGGTAGTCCTTCAGAATAGGAAGCTGAGGCAGATGACGAGATAAGAGATTGAGCAAAAGATGACGCAATTTCATCACGATCCAAAGTGTCATTCAAGAGAAAATCTGTAATGCCTTCAAGTACCACTTCCGATGATGCTTCTCTGCTCATCAAAGCCAAAAGTAATTGCAATGCTGCCGCGAATTTGGACTTTTCATCGAAGCGAATCCTTGATATGTTAAAAAACTTGCCGTTTAAGTTTTGTAAGCCTTCAGAAAATTTATTGATGTTTAAGAATGCCACATCAGGAACTATACCCCATACCCCAGGATTGGAGATGTTTAATTCTCCAGCTAGGTGCATATCCGAAATGTCCTTGGGCAGAGAATTCAGTAGTAGGTGCTCTGAAAACACTGACATGGAAGCGTTATTGATAATTCCCTCTATTCCACTCGTAATTCCTTCCGCATTGTTTATCAGATCAAGTACATCAGAACTAGGCATACCTAATCTGGACATTCTACTCCGATACTCTTCATACCCATGTTCTATAAGCACGGAATTAACCGTTTCACGAACCAGAGAAGACGTAAGATAAGCCGCCTGGAACTTGTAGATCTTGTTCTCTACTTCTTCGGTGATTTTCTGCGCTTGCTCCAAAGGCATGCCTGCCTCCCTAACGATAGATTGGATTATCTTGTGGGAATTAAACTCCTCAATAGAATTATGACTTGTCCTAACATACATTTTACCGCTTTCAACTATTGACCTTTCTTCAATCTGTCTTGCAAGGCTCAGGACTAATTTCCCTAAGTTAGTTATTGTATATCTTCGTTCTCCCTTGTTTAAAGCAACTAGTGACTGCCTAAGCAGTTTCCTTAAGTGATAAGCAAATTTTCCAGATTCTTTTTTCGATTTGAACCCAGCGAGTGACTTCAGTTCAGAGTAAGTAAGCGGACCTTTTGAATTTAATATTCTAAGAATATCAATTCTGTTAGGACTGGCCATAACAGAAAAGATCATCCGCACTCGTTTTGAGGCGGATTCGAGAATCCCATACCTTTTGTTCTCTGTTTGAAATGAGTAATCGCGACTCAACTGTTCCATTGCACCCGATATTCAGCCTAGACAATTAAAACTACTTTGTAAATTATATTTTACTATCGATATAATATGACCTACCTCAATTCCTGCAATCTATTCAAGTTTCGACCAGTACCTGACTTTCCTTTAATAACCTCCTCATCTTAATATTATCAGTTGATTGGATTATCGTTTCGTTTATCTCTGTAGGTATTTCAGGTAATTTCGTTTTAGCGTCCTGTTCCATTACCGATTCGATTTCGGTTAGAATATCCAGAGCATCGGAATCTACGCTAGTTGGAATGGCATAGTTTCCACTTATCTTAGTGCTTTCACTTAGAACCTCTGATGAAACCTCAGACATTTCGGAAAGTACTCCGTTTGCGGCAGGAACGATGGCTGATATATCAAGTTGAATACTCTTTATCATATCTATTGTAGGTTCAATAGTGTTCATAATCATCCCAAAATCCTTGAGAGTGCTAAACCTGATTACTAGCATCTCCAGCGTAAGGTTCATGTTTCGAGTAATATTCTTGATTCGTCGAATATTCACTAGTTCATTGGCAAGTGCTTTTGCCCGCGCATTATTACCATTCTTCATAAGAGTGGATATTTCAACGCTGAATTTATCATCCATATTCGAAAATTTTCTTTCCAGCATCTTCAGCTTTGAAAGTTGGGTATTTACAACGGCACTTGCATTTGTAATCTCTCCACTGAATCGCTGACGATGCTGTTCCATCTGTCGCAAATACATTAAAAAATGTGATGTAAAAGCAGATGTTAAATTCTATATACCTACAAACATGTTTAAGCTAAGCTACATGGCAGCCTGTCCTAGGCTAAGTTGGAAAAATGCAGGTACATTTCTTGATCAAGCGGCAGAAAGATTCTGAAAAGGATAGTGGCTCACGACCAATATTATGACAATGCTTCAAACACGCTTCAAAAGCAACCCATGTTTCTCATCAAAACCAGTCACTTGTACCTTTGAGCCAATTGGTAAATCTGAAGGAGCATGGATACCCTTTAGAAATCCAGATACATTGAATGGGGCACCATCAACTTTAAAAACGACCCATGCGTACGAGCCCGCATCAGTAAATCCTTCTGGAGCGACAGATTGAATTGTAAATGTAACCACATTACCCAGCCCTGCGTACTCCTCGGTGATAAATACATCTGATGAGCACTTTTCACAGAAATATACTGTTTCAAGAGTAGAATAGTTGCATTTTTTGCATTTATTTGCCAGAATCTTTCCACGACTAGCTGCCTCTATGAACAGGCTTCTCCTATTCATGGTCTGATTTGGAACTTTTGAGTCAGACAAATTAGCTCATTTCACTTTCTTGAAAACGTGTACAGCTGCGCTAGCCCCGGTAGCACCGAAGTTGTGGGTAACTGCGATCTCTGCGTCTTGTATTGTCCGGTCTCCGGCCTTACCCGTAAATTGGTCGAAGACTTCAACAACTTGACCTATCCCTGTAGCTCCGATCGGATGTCCTTTGGATTTTAATCCTCCCGATGGATTAATAGGAATTTCTCCATTCCTCTTTGTAGCACCAGATCTTATTGCCTCTGCAGCTTCTCCTTTCTTGAAAAAGCCCAGGTCCTCAGTATCTATAACTTCAGCAATGGTAAAGCAATCGTGTACTTCAGCGAAATCTACATCTTTGGGTGTTATCTTGGCCATCTGATACGCCTGTCGTGCAGCATTGACAGTACTTGGTATAGTTGTGATATCCTCACGCGATTGTACAGCAGCGGGGGAGGCACCACGGCCCGATCCGATTATTTCCACATAGCTTTTGCCCTTTTTCTTTGCAAATTCCTCACTACAAAGTATTAGTGCGGAAGCACCGTCAGAGAATGGACAACAATCGTAAAGCTTTAACGGAGATGCTACAACAGGAGATTGCATCACATCTTGGATTGTAATTATCTTACGTACATGTGCTTTGGGGTTTAGCATTCCATTCTCATGATTTTTAACCGCTACATAAGCTAAATCCTCTTCTGTTGCCTTGTACCTAGTAAGATAAGCCCGTGCGATAGATGCGAAAAGGCCTGGGAAAGAAGCTCCATTTCCTCCCTCATAAAAGAAATCTGAACAATATGAAAAAAGCGTAGTGCTTTGAACTGTTCCTACCTGAGTGATTTTTTCAACACCTACCGCCAAGACACAGTCATAAAAACCTGCAGCAACATTCGCATACGCCTCTCTTAACATTACAGAGCCTGATCCACATGCTGATTCTATGGTTAAGCCGGGAGTATAAGGAATGCCTAGGTTACTCATTATAACAGGTGCCATATGAACTTGCTTGTCAGAAACTCCAAATACATTTGAAATGTAACCTGATTGTATTTCCTTGGGGGTTATACCAGCAGAAGTAATAGCTTCCTTTGAGGCATCTAACGCTAATTCTACAACACTTTCATTTAGCTTACCATATTTCGTACTACCTGCGCCGAGGACGAAAACCTTATTTGGCATATACGCCAACTTTATACCTTTAGGTAATAAAAAGGTTAGACAGTGCCAGTTCAATTTAGGCATGAAATATGCCTGTGCGCAATCGTTCTAATTTGAAGTTCAAGTCACTATTGTTTAAGATCGAGTAAAAAATTGCCTAATTCAGTGTCTTGCAGGAGAGTGATCTGTGAAACTAGGAGCGAAGCTGTCCTATGTGCAAATTCAAGGTTCTGTTACTTATTATGGTAATCATATAGCGTAAGGAACACGAGATTAAATACTGTTGCATTATTTAGACTTGACATTACAATCATAACTATCTAGACAATTACCTGCTCATATGATACAAGAAATCAATATATTATATTGATAATATCACTTAGGTCAGATAACAGGTTTATTTTGAGTTCCGAAAATCTGACGTCGATGATCATTTGGTTAGCAGAATTAATCGTAGCAAGCTGGGCTCTCTCCTATGGCGCTGAACATCTCTCAGCTAGATACGGTGCTAAGTTTGTAGGGAGGACAATCCTAAGTGTAGCTACAACCCTCCCCGAAATCGCGATCGTTATCTATGCTGCTGCTGCTGGATCTTTTGGAGTAGCGATAGGAGCAGGGTTAGGAAGTAATCTATTGATGATGACATTGGGGTTGTCACTTATGCTGATTATTGCAACAACCCGCATATCCAAATCACCATTAAGAGGAATCAATGTCAGTACTTTCAAACTGGACAAGATTTTTCTGCTTGTTACCGCTATTGTGAGTGCACTACTGTTTATTGATGGATATAATTTCTTGGACGGTTTGATCTTCACAGGATTCTTT
>JAATVR010000524.1 GCA_014523665.1 Nitrososphaerales archaeon TH526 | reverse complement strand
TCGTTCAAATTCCCAAAAGGCGGAGAATTGCGTTAGCCAATAATCGATGTAGTAAATAAGATGTTGTACGTTACTTCCGGATTGTAGAAATTCATTTAGAGATTTTCGGACTTGTATTGCGAGCAAAGCGTATTTTTCGTTGCCTGTCTCATAGAATCTATCAGAAAGGAGAATGATCCTTGTTAAGGACCTTACTATCCGGTATACCAATATCGCATCGCCTAAATTTGTCGTGTCGAAGTACGCAGCTATAAAGTAGGCGGGATCCAGTGCGTTTTTGTCAATGCTTGGAATCGATTTATCCAACTTTCTGTGAAGACTCGATAACAACTTACTTAAAGACACCATCCCATTCACAAAGAGCTGACTATCAATGCTAGTTGAACTCAGATCTCTAACTAACCTAGAAATTTTATCCAAATAGACTCGATTTTGAAAATCGTTGAGCCCAGATGTAATATCCATTATTTGATAATACGATTAGTGCAGTCAGTTCAATATAATAAATATTATGATATTATCAATAGTACCATTGGCTTGGTTAACCTAATGAATTGCTATAACCGCCAAAATTCTTAGACATTAGATTCGGACTGTGTATGATCCATAAACAGAAACAGGATCCCCCGCTAGAGAGTATGCGAAGGACCAATAGGATCTCAAATCGGCTAATAATCTGATGAATTGTGGGTGTGGTGATGGCTTTGGCAATAGGAAATCTAAAATTGCTATTTGTTTTGAGATAGCGGGCATAAATACAGTGGGGGTGTTGATATTTATCAACCAATGCGACTTCCAGAATTTGACCTGTTAATCTCTTTCTAGCTCCCTTTGTGTGCCATTCACAACGGTGCAGAGATTCCGAAAAGCATATAGAAATCTTTAATGGCTACTGAGGATAGTTACATAACATGGCTAACACACAATACAGCAAAATAGTCAGAAGCTTTGTTGATGAAATATTTAATGCCCGAAATACTGAGGCAGCAAAGAACTTCGTTACTCCAGACATAGTTTATCATGGGATGGATGAAGAGATTAAGGGCATTGAGGATTTCAAAAAGTGGGTGTCTGAAGATCTCTCCGCATTCCCGGATATGAAGGTCACAATATTAGATGATTTTGGAGATGAAAACAAGATGGCAGTTAGGTGGACCTTAAAAGCTACGCACGAAAAGGACTTTGCCGACTTTCCTGCTACTCATAAGAAGATTGAGACTCGAGGAGTTGAAATCCTTTATTTTGAAGGAGACAAGATAAAGGAGGCGTGGACTGTAGCTGATATGTCGCCAATGATCCAATGACCTGTTTGAAATGTATGAATTTCTATTTATTTGTGGGGGGGGTTGACACATAGGAATTAACGCATACAATTTAGTTACATTTTCGTCATGAGTAATACTGCCATCGGACGAATTCTCTATTTCCGTTTTGGCGGCGTCACTATGAATCTGAATTGGTAATAGCACTTCTAAATCTTAACCTTGATTGGGCATATTACCTATATCCGGTAAATTATTAGACCAAAATTATTTATTCATGAAAGTTGGGGTTAAGTTAATTCCGAAATATTGAGAAAGTGTCCTGCAAATTTATTTCATATATAACATTGATACTACATTTGCGCTTGTAAACAAGTTAAGACATCCACATCAATAGAACTTGGCTAACTGGTTTTCAAATTTTTTCCAAAAATTTGGTGCCAATCAGTTCAATCTTAGACGTTAATTGATCACAATATCCTAGTCAAAGGACCTCGTCCTTCTCGACACCGTTCATATTTTACATCTTCGACAATAAGTCCGCCTTGAGTTTCGCAAATTCTTCCTCAGTTAATACTCCTTGTTTCTTAAGTTCTGCATATTTGAGCAGCTTCTGGGTGACATCTTCCTGTTGTGGCTGCTGCTGTTGTGGTTGTTGCTTTTGTTGCTGCAGTGCTTCGATTTGTCTTTGCTGCGCTTCTATTTGTTGTTGTGCTTGTTGTTGTTGTTGTTGTGCTGCTTGTTGCTGTTGCTC
>JAATVR010000523.1 GCA_014523665.1 Nitrososphaerales archaeon TH526 | reverse complement strand
CTTGGAATCCATTCTCGTTCTGATTGCCATCCACGGCTTCAACGGGCTAAGAATTATTTTGCTGGAACTTAGACAGAATATAGCCTGGGAAAACGGAGTGACTATCTTTACACTAGTTGCAATGATTACAATTATAGCATACGGCACAAGAACAATAATAACCGCTAACGGCTTGGGTTAATTGATATCATGACAGCACTTGTTAATATTAAAAATAACCAAACGAAGCTAGAAGGTGATAAGAAAAAGGAAAGTAGAATAAAGAGCAATCGGGAAGTGATCCAGTTAAGAGTTTATAGGAAGAACTCCAAGCAGTCTAAATCCTCACATTTTGACGAGTTTACGGTACCTGTTCAGCGTTGGACAACTGTGTTGGATGCTTTGTTGCATGCTAAAGCCTATTTGGATAATAGCATAGCGATAAGGTATTCTTGTAGGATGGCATCTTGCGGATCCTGTGGCATGAAGATAAATGGAATTCCAAGACTCGCATGTTACACCAAGGTCTCTGAAATCAATGAGAATATCATTACCTGTGAACCTCTTCCCAATTTTCCAATAATAAGGGACTTAGTCGGCGACTTTTCAGATTTTTTTCAGCATCATAGTTCAATGGAGCCTTTTATCCACAATCAAAATGCAGATATAGTTGACAAGAACAATCTCACAGAATTTATACAATCTCCAGAGGATGTCGAGAATTATCTGCAATTTTCCTACTGTATAAAGTGTGGTTTGTGTTACTCTGCTTGCCCTTCCGTAGCTTCTGATACAAAGTTCCCTGGTCCACAAGCTTTAGCTCAGGCCTATAGATATGTTGCCGACAACCGAGATGATGCCACCCGGTCCAGAATGAATATTGTGGACAACAAACACGGTATTTGGCGATGTCATTTTGCAGGTTCCTGTAGTGTGGTGTGTCCCAAAGGAGTCGATCCTGCCCTTGGAATCCAACTGCTCAGAGGACACCTTGTGAGTTTCTCGAAAAATGACAAGAAATTGGCTGAATCCCGAACTAGAATCTTAGGCAAAAGATGAATTAACCAATTAATCTACCTCATCAACACTATGCTGGTGAATGCCTGGTCAAGCACATTGTTTCACGGCTTATTCAAGTTAGACCGGATCAATTCAGAGGTGTATCTGATATTTGATCCTTTTCACGATTTTGGAGGGAGATTGCTCTCATTTACCTGTTTGTTGATCGCTTCTGCCATGAAGTGATTGCTTACGTTCACCTTAACACCTTCAATACCATTCAGCTTGTAAACATTATCCCTGACGTCCTGTGCTATCTTGAAACCAAAAACGGCTGGACAGAAGGGACTCGTAAGATGCAAATCTATATCCACCTCGCCTTCCTTGATATCGACCTTGTCTATCAACTCCAACTCCATTATTGAAACCCCTATCTCTGGATCAACAATTTTGGTGAGTTCGTCGAATATTTGTCTTTTCACTTGCTGAATGTCCTGATTCATCTCTCCTTTGATTTGTAGCAATCGATATATAACTATTAATGAGTTGAATGCATTGCCCGTGAACCAATTATCCTTATTAGTACGGCCTTTAAAGCGACTTTTGACCTAGCAACAACCGAAATGTTAACTAGATAAGGTCTGATCGAGCGGCATCAATAATTGAGCCGCATATACAACATTTTTCTTTCCACGCTTGCTCTCCATTTCTCGTAGCTGATATATTCAGAAGAAATTCTGTGAATGAGTTTACCATGTAAAAGAACTGTGCTAATGAAAGTTCTACAGATAATGGTATTCTTTGTGGTTATAGAGACATACTTGATAATATGAAATTTTGGGGCTCATGCCTAATCTCCATTTAAGAGATCAGGTCTCTAAAGTTTTAGCAAAATTTTAAATCGAGGTGCTGTTCTTTTAACCTATGTATAGATCTAGGCCGGAAGGTTCGATCGATCGAGAGATTTTGAATTACCTTTCTTCCCTAAAGGATGACTTTGCAATTTTCTTCTATGACATAATTGGGAGCGAAGCTCATGTGATAATGCTACACGAGATTGGATATTTGTCGAGGGAAGAATTAGTTGAGATCCTGCAAGCTTTGGAGGAGGCAAAAAATCACCCTAAGTCAATCATGAAAAAAGATGAGTACGAAGATGTCCATGAATCTATAGAGTCTTTTGTAGTTGAGAAGATAGGAATGGGTAATGGCGGGATGTTGCAGACTGCCAGGTCTAGAAATGATCAGGTTATGACTGATCTTAAGATGAAAGTCAGAAATGATATCAATGAGATCAGTGTCCTGTTAGGAGGTTTGGTAGAATCGCTACTGAAAAGTGCTGATTCTAATAAAGACACGATAATGTTGCTTTACACTCATCTACAACACGCTCAGATTGGAACATTTTCCCATTACCTTCTCTCCTATACCGAGGCGCTCTTTCGTGACATGGAAAGACTAGAGGAATTATACACCAGAATTAATCAATCACCCCTTGGTTCGTTGGCCATTGGGGGATCTACACTTTCAGTGGATCGGAATCGGACTGCCTCGCTATTGGGATTCGATCAATTGAGTATCAACAGCATTGATGCAACAACTTCTAGGGACGTGATTCTGGAATATCTTTCTTGCCTAAGTATACTTATGATTACTTTGAGCAGGATCGCCGAAGATCTTATTCTTTGGTCTACTGATGAATTCAAATATATTGAACTGGCTGATTCTGTCAGTTCGACCTCGAGTGCCATGCCCCAAAAGAAAAATCCTGATCCTCTCGAGATATTGAGGTCAAAATCGGGAGGAATTCTTGGAAATCTTACAGCTTCAATGACAATACTGAAAGGCTTACCATCGGGATACAGTAGGGATTTACAAGAGCTAAAAAGTCTCGTCTTCTCTTCAACCTCGACTACTGAGAGTTCTTTGAGTATACTAAGAATTGTCATCGAATCCTGTATAGTTCACAAATCCAGAATGCTAGAACTTGCCAAAAGAAGTTTCGCTAATGCGATTGACGTAGCAGAATTTTTGACTTCTAAAGAACACCTAGACTTTAGGTCTGCGCACAAACTCGTAGGTTCTCTAGTTAGGTTGGCCATATGCAACGGCAAACATACGTTGGAGGATCTTGGAGGGAAAGACATTGAACAACTGTTACATGCGTCAGGAGATAGAATATCCATGGAAACATTAAAAGAAATAATTGTTGCATGCGGCGCAGAAAATTCTTTGACCCTGAGGAAATCGAAGGGTTCACCAAGTCACTCCGAGCAAGTTGAAATGATTCTTCACAATCAGATGAGGTTAATAAACTTCAGAGAAAGAACTAGGAAAAGAAAACAGGCAATTAGCAATGCGTACGACGAATTATCCAAAATCGTCAGATCATATACACTTACCTCATAGTCATAGTTCATCGATAGAAATTCCCTAAATACTAAAGTGACTTAAAAGACACGCTTTCTTTCAAAGGACCAAAAAAGCATAGCCCGGCCCAGATTCGAACTGGGGTCAAAGGCTCCAAAGGCCTCTATGCTTGGCCACTACATTCGGCGCTAATAAGATGCACTCTACCGGGCTTCCGGGCTCCTTCTATTGATGATCTGTAACTTTAATAATGTTACTGGTGAGCTAAGATATACCGCATGACTGCTTGGATAGGGTCTTCCATTTTTTCCAAGATGAGCTTTGCATTCTGTTTTTGAATGGTGCATCCATGAGGATCCTTGAGAGTCTTTGTAGCAAGTTTCACTAGATCAGTTGGGTTCAATGCCTTTAAGAGCAGACCACTTTTTACTAAATACCTCTCTACGAAGAATGAAATGGGAGCTATAGAAATAGAGGGCTTGCCCATGAGACAAGCCTCTGCTGTCATGGTTCCTCCAGCTCCTATGAAGAGGTCACAAGAATCTATTGCAGATGTCCCATCAATAACGTTTCCTACAACGGTAACTTTATCTTGATACCTTTCTTTCACTTTGGTCACCTGATCAGAATATCGGCAGATAACAGCAATGTTTGCCATATCGTGAATTGATTTGACTAGACTGTCGAGAAAAAGGTAACCATTCTTTTTAACCGAACTCTCAGTCAAGTAAGAGGCTTTCGATTCTTCTAATCTCACTAGAATTTTCTTCTTATTTCCGTTCCTATAAAACACATCCCTGGTTTTTGGGTGGAGTTGGCTAGTCGTCCGTTTTAGCCACGCTACAGGGTCTAATGCCTTGTATCTTACGATTTTCGTTTTTGGTAAACCAAATTCATTCCAGACAGAATACGGGATTATCCATGGACAAAACAGCAAGTCTGTCAATGGAGCCGTTAGCTTCGACACAGCTGTGGCATGCGGAGAGTCGTTGAAACAATAATGTTTGATTCCCAGTCCAAAAGCCACCCGAGCTCCTTCGGGTGAGGAAAAGGTGATTGCCAAATCTGGCTCAAACGCCTGTACTAATTCAGCTAGTTCAAATACGCGAGACGCGCTTGCTCTTAACTTGTCGTATTTGACTTCTCCACCATGCCTACCAACTACCTTTAACTCAAGGTTCTTAATTTTCGCAAGCTCAATCGCTTCCCGATAATCTCTTGAAGTGGAAAGAACATCGTGGCCACCTGTCATGAGAGAGTCAACTAGCGGTTTGAAAAACATAACCTGTTTGGGCGTCAAAATATCAAGCCATACTTTCATAGAATATAAGGTAGAGTACTAAGCATGAATAGAAAAGACTTTTCTTTAACTCTTACATAGCAGCGTTATCCTATGTTTGAGGGGAGGCGATTTCAGTTTGAGTTTAGGAACATCATCTAAGCCAGTAGTTGTATACGGACTCAGTACTGAAGGTTACAGAATTGCTTCCGCAATTGCGGCTAGAGGACATAAGGTGTCCTTAATCGATGAGTCCGCGCGAATGGCGATAATGCTCAAGCCTGAAATCACTAAAACATATCCTACTGTGAGCTCTCTTCTAGAAGATGAACCATTGCTTGAACTAGAGCCTGTGGATGTTGCTATTAAAATGGCATCATACGTATTCTTTTCTCCAAAGGTTCGGAAGACAGGTCAGGATGTAAGGGCTGACATATCTTCAAAACTAAGGGACGCCGTAAGGTCCATAAGTCCAGGGACTTCAATCGTATTTACACTCCCTACTGGGATAGGAGGTAACACCGAGAACATTGCACTTATTGAACATCTGACAGGGTTTGTGATAGGAAGTGACATTTATTATTATTACATGCCGATTACATCGCTATCTGAAATAAATCAGCCAGATCTTTTGGTCGGATCATCCTCCTCCAATAAGAACGATCTCCATCTGTTAGGTCTTATTCAAGATCTGCCCGAAACACAGGATTCGAACATCGTTGATATCTATTCCGCCGAGCTTGCCCACGTTATCAGAATTCTGGAGCACTACACCGGTTTAGCTAGCACTTTAGAAGTATGCAAACAAACACGTTCGTCAGAATTCCCTTCTCAAGTACTTCAGAACAGATATGGAGATTTGTATATTGATGAAATTTCAAACGGATTATACGATCTTCGTGTCGTTGCCTCATCCCTTTCTGGAGCAGGTCCTCTAGCATATTTAGTAAATGGCACAATAAAAGGAATTGAGGGATACGTGAAGCATTTGATTGACAGGCTTCGATTAGTTCTAAAGAAGGCTGAACTTAAGGCAAGTAGAACAAGGGTAATAATTGCTTGGACCCTTGACCAGAATGAAATGAAGGGAGACAAGATCGAGTTGTTCTCGACTATGGAATCGAGGTTAAAGGACTATATTGGTGACGTAGAACGGAGACCAGGTTCTTCACTCGATATCTATCCAACAGACAAAAACACGGTCGTCATAGCTTGTTCGAAAGATGACTTTAGCGCTATTTCAAAAACGAATAGCCACAATCTAGATATGATAATCATGAAGGCAAATCCTGTGTGTGAAGCTAAAGTTCACGAGTAGAAATAATCCAATCGAGTAAGCCGGAGACATGAGCAAAAGTCGTGATTTGTACTGTGCTAAATGATTCTTGCGCATAACGCAAAATATGAAAAATTCGAAAGAAAACGAGAGATTCCAACCTGCGACGTCGACCTCCTGTTTTGGATGCAGACCTGTCGACCGAGGACAGGAAAGAAAGACCCTTATCGGGAACTCGAACAACTGAAGTATTGGACATCTAGCACATTCACTGCATCTTTGCTTCTGTCCTACTGTCTCATGTGTTTTTTCGATCAATATGCCAAGGTACGCCGTGATCAAGTATCATGCTAGGAATCTTAGTTTCCCACTCTTGTAGGAATTGTAGATCTTTTTCCCTTTCTCGAAGCTCATCGGGCAGCATGATAGGGATCTCATCTATTATCGGGAAAAACCTAGAACACCGACTGCAAAACAGAACACCCTCCTTGACTATGACATTGTCAAACGTGGTATCATTATCAGTTCGCCCTTCCAGTGCCATTCCATTTTCGTCTTGTTTGTCTGATAAAGATTCATTAGCCAAATGTATATTGATTTCAAAAAGCTCAAGGGGGCTGTGCTTATCAATTGGGCATGCCAAAATCTCTAGCAATGATTTTCTCATAACTACCTACATCCCTTAAAGTCCAAATATATCGGGGAACCGGTATTGCTAGACAGGATTGCAGATTCGGCTACTTTGGTCACGCGAGTTGCCTCAATTGATGATACTAACGGATTAGAGCTATTCTGGGTTCCTCCGACTGCATCAAGGAAGGATATTATCTCTATAGACAAAGGTTCTTTAAATTCCCTTCTTGGTATCGTAGTTGCGTCCATATCATCTATCCTGATTTCCTGACTAATAAAATCTCCAGTTATGATTCCGTCTGTGCAAACGGCACTAAATCTTCGCACTCTTTTGGGTGTGATCCAGTTCGATGCAATGATGGCCACTCTTTGGTCTTCGAAACCTAGCATAATGGTAGCAAAGTCTTCGAAGGAATGAAATCTTTTCCCTGTCCGAGCAAAAACAACGATTGGTTTACTGTCAAAAAGATACATCGCAGTATCTATGTCATGAACTGAAGTATCGTAAATTATTCCAACGTCTGTAATATGTACAGGCATCCTATTTTCTCTGTGGAACTCCATCATCAATGGGTCACCATACTTCTTACTCTGGATTATTCTTTTGACATCCTGAACGACAGGATTATATCTTTCTATGTACCCTGCAGTCAAGATTATTTTCTTGTTTCGCGCCAAAACAACAAGATCATCACATTCCGCTGAAGAGAACGATAGTGGTTTCTCAACAAAGAGATGTATTCCCTTATCGATTATTCTAGTTGCCAGGGGATAATGACTCTTAGTCGGAGTGCATATGAAACATGCGTCTAAATTTTTCTCCTTTTCTAACATTTGATCAATAGCCGTGTAGTAGTTAACATTGTACTTTTCCGAAATTTCGGCGCCACGTTTCACGTCCATATCGCAAACAGCTCTTAAGGCTCCAAGATTGTTCAAAACTCTTGCATGATTTTTTCCCCATCCTCCCACACCTATCACAGCTATGTGGAGGTCTGCGTACTCTGAGTCTACCATACACTAGTGAGCCAACTAGAGAATCTAGATTCATCTGCCGTAACTATCCTTGAGTACGCTTGACGAATTCTCCTGGTAATTTGTCCTTCCCTTCCATCACCTACAGGATGCCCATCCACACTCAGGATTCCAACTATTTCAGCTGCAGTTCCAGTCAAAAAAAGTTCATCGGCCATATAGAGCTCAGTTCTTGAGATGGGCCTTTCAACAATAGTGTATCCGAGATTGGCGGCAATTTCGAACGTAGTATTTCGAGTAATTCCTTCAAGAGCCGAGTTTCCTATGTAAGGAGTGAAGATTGAATGATCTCGCACAAGAAAAACATTTTCTCCAGGAGCCTCGCTAATGTTACCCTCCTGGTCAAGCATAATAGATTCATCAAATCCATGTCTTTTGCTTTCTTGAGTAGCGAGAACGGAATTAAGATAGTTACCAGCGGCTTTTGCCATTGGAGGAATAGAGGTATCACTTATCCTACGCCACGACGAAACACCTACCCTGATCCCTTCTTCACTAAAATATCTCGCGAATGGAAATACAATTATTGCGCAATAAGTTGGGGAATCCAACGTCACATTCAAATCTATGCCGTGTAAGCCTACGAAATTTAGAGGTCTAATGTAACATGATTCCACGATACCGTTCTTTCTCAGTAACTCCAAAGTGGCATCACAAAGTTCCTTGGCTGAGTAATTTACATTAATGCGATATACTTGGGCGGATCGGTGAAGCCTTTCCATGTGTTCAGCAAGCCTGAATACATACAACTTGTTGTCCCTCGACGAATATGCCCGAATTCCCTCAAAAATCGAAGTTCCATAATGCAGCGCGTGTGTAAAGATAGGCACTTTTGCATCTTCCCACTTTACAAATTTCCCGTCCAGCCATATGAATTCGGCGCCTTTCGTTTTCATCCAACGCAACGTCTTACTGTCTAATATAAATATGTTCTATGGGGATAGAAGTCCTTCCTGGGGGAATTTCATCCCGAAGAGTCTTACTGTCTTATCATCAGAATCAGCGAATTGTTGGACCGTGGTCCAATTTTTGTAGATGATCTCAACCACTTGAGGAGGCACATGGTTGTGCCAAGGCCATTCTCCATCACTTTTCCTTTCAAGATGGTTGCCTGCATCCCGATATAGGAGGTCTCTAACAAACGTACCAGAAATTTCTAACCTCTTACTTAACATTGGTTTTAGTCCATATATCTTGAGCATCCAAGATTCAGCTCGATCGCCAGTATAAGAGAAAAATTCATTTTCTACAACGCTATCCAAAATCTCCTTTCTCATGGCCCATGAATAAGGAGAGATCAGTGGAGGCAGATACCTCAAATATGGTGCATGAAATGTATATGCTGAAATTATCTTCACAGAATCCCCAAATAACTCCTCCACCATGGACTTTCTAGTTTCAAAACTGAAAGGAAAGCTCCTAGTGTTTAATTCTCGCCTTCTGTTCACAAACCTGACCGGAAATAGATAGACTTGGTAGTCCTTACTTAAACGGGAAATTATTTTAGAATGTGAATTTGTTACCGGGTTAAGATGTGCAAGATAGATCGCAGCATTCTTGGGCAAAGCATTTGAGCAAGGTGGAAAAAAGCAACAAAAATAACGGAGAGATTAAGAGGCTCTATTTACTTCAATCTCTATTGTTGACACGTTTCTAGTTC
The DNA here is from genome assembly GCA_014523665.1 of Nitrososphaerales archaeon TH526. Taxonomy (GTDB): domain Archaea; phylum Thermoproteota; class Nitrososphaeria; order Nitrososphaerales; family Nitrososphaeraceae; genus TH5896. The sequence continues at coordinate 6,844 of JAATVR010000523.1, read as the reverse complement.
TCCCGTCTTCTGAGTGTACGGTCTCTGATCCAATTCTTACTTCGCCTATTGTATATCCGGCGTTTTCCATTCTTTTTAGAATGATTTGCGATACATCAACTGCTCTTCCAATGCTTAATCCTCTTGCCTTAATGGTTACTTTTGGCTGATTAGCCAATTGTATGAGAGTTGAGGTTACGTATGCCATTAACGGCTTCTTCCCTATATATATCGCGTCACGAGGGCCTTCTTTAAACACTTGTTGATTCTGTTGTGGTTGTGTGTCAGACATCAAATGTGATACACATCAGAGGATATTTAAATCTAGAAGTTGCTAAGCAGCTCTTGGTTACGATTAAGTCTAGGTTCATAGCCAATGATGGAGCTTGGATGGTGGGTATGACCATTAACATTTTTCTAATCCGCAATGATTCGCCCTAAATTATGGGGTCGGCCGGATTCGAACCGGCGAACTCCAGCGCCCGAGGCTGGCATCATACCATGCTAGACAACGACCCCGTAAAACACGGTTAATATGAAATATTTAGGGTTGATATTTATCTATTGATCAGAACCTCGTATTTCAAAATGGTTCTCGGGTTCGGATGTGGCAGTTAACTGAACAGGGGTTATCTCGGAAGGATAATCACATTTACCGTCTAGAAGAGTTCGATAGAACAGTCAAATTCCACAAAAAATTGTGCTTCATTGACAAAAGGGCTTTCTTGGGACACCACGGATCCGGAGGGCTTCGATCCCTCGATCTGCGGTTCCGAAGACCGCCGCGATATCCTGACTACGCTACGGACCCCTGCAATGATTAATGATCTGATGGTTACATAAAAAGTATGGACGTTCTGATATTCTGATTTCATCGATAAGAAGACCGTCCATCTGCTTCAAAACACCGCTAATTATTGACAAATAACATTTTATTTTGGTCGAATTACAGGTACAACGGTAGCTTGAAGATTTCGATGCGAACCAGTGGCGTAGAATATGCTATCAGAGACATTATGCTGAGGGCTAAAGAATACGAAAAACAAGGCAAAGAATTGATCTACCTCAACATAGGGGATCCGGTGAAATTTGGGTTTAGGACGCCAGATCATATCAAAAGCGCCTTAATTGAAGCCGTGAAAAACGACAATAACTATTATGCCGAATCTGAAGGCATACTCGAGCTAAGACAAGCAATCGTCGAGAGAGAACGTTCCAAAGGCTTTTTCACCACAGAAGAGGATGTTTTGGTAACTAATGGGGTTTCAGAGGGCCTTGACATGGTACTTGCCTCAATCGTTGACTCTAACTCCGAAGTCCTGATGCCTGGACCATATTATCCTCCATATTCTTCATATACTAGATTTTACGGTGGAAACCCCGTTGAATTTAGAATTTTTCCAGATGGAACTCCAGATATTGAAGATCTTATTTCGAAGATCACGCCTAGAAGCATAGCCATTTGCATAATAAGTCCAAATAATCCAACGGGCGAGGTGTTTGACGCGAAGAGCCTCAAGAAGCTAATTGATGTAGCAGCCGAACATGATCTTTATTTTATATGTGACGAGATATATGACAAAATCGTCTTTGAAGAGTCATTTACTGGAATAGGAAAAGTTGCATCGGATGTTCCGGTAGTACTCCTAAATGGCTTTTCAAAAGCATACCTGATGACTGGTTGGAGGTGTGGTTATATCTGCATGAACAGTAGTACTGAAAAGCTCAACGAGTTACGTGAAAATCTTCCGAAGTTAGCAAGAGTAAGGATATCTTCCAACCTGCCTGTCCAGATGGCCGCGGTAGAGGCTTTACGTGGACCTCAAGATCACATTCGCATAATGGTTGAACAATTACGTCGAAGGCGTGATTTCATTGTAAAGCGATTGAATGCTATCAAAGGTATTTCCTGTTCTGTCCCAAGAGGTGCATTTTACGTATTTCCAAAACTTGATCTGGCCCCTAGGTGGAATGATGATAAGAGTTTCGTTTTGGACTTCCTGAGTAAAACCGGTGTTATCAGCGTCTATGGATCAGGATTTGGCAAGGCTTATGGGTCGAATCATTTCAGACTAGTATATCTTCCTGCCGAAGAAGTACTTGACAAGGCCATGGATAGACTAGAAGGATTTATAGCTTCTTCTCTTTGAATTGTATTTGCCTGGTGGGAATTGAAACTGCTGACAAGAAGAGTAATCGCTATACAAAATGGTTTTTGCTTTTTTTGACGCTTTACTTTACGCTCACAAGTGCTTGTTTGAGCTCAAATGTGTATTCCCAGGAAAAGACGCCTTTTGTCTGTCAAATCTTACAGTATAGCTGAGCTTCTGTTCTCAGACCTGTACTACCTCTCCAGCTTCTGGCGCATGTGCCTTGAAACCGTATTTTTCTTGAATCTCACGTGCGAAGTCAGTACAGGCCTTTCCATCTCCATGTACTGTGAGTACCTCCGGAGATCCTCTAATTGTATTCAGAATTTCAAATAATTCGGGTCTGCTGTTATGACCTGAAAAGTCAAATTGCTTAACGGCTGCATGGCATTTAGTTAATTTACCCTGAAAACTGGAAACTCCCCTCTCCAACAACATTCGTCCAGGAGTCCCTTCTCCTTGGTACGATACAAGAGCAATTCCATTTCTTTCGTTCTTACCTAGCTCCTGCAAATAATGCACAGCCGATCCGCCAACTAACATTCCTGCTGGTGAAATGATTACGCACGGTTCATTCACAACTTTCTTCCTTCGATTCCAACCTTTTATCCACTCAGCTCCGGTTATAGCCACTTTGAAGCTTTCAGGATCCCTCAAAAAGGATGGATGTTTCAGCATTATTTCGTTGGCCTTTAAAGCCATCCCGTCCATCACCACCTTGTGAGGAAATTTATGTGCTTGTAGAACACACGCTATTTCTTGAGCTCGTTCTACCGAGAAGGCAGGAATAAAAAGCGTCCCGCCACTCTCTATTATCTCGTTTGCGAAACCCAATAATTCGCGCTCTGATTCCTCTCTTGGGGTCTGTTCAGATTGGGAGTAGGTACTTTCGATGATCATGAGATCAATTTCGCCGACGTTAAGGTCTGCAGGTCTCAACAGTTTCGAGCCTCTCGTGTTTATGTCACCAGTATAGAAAATTGTCTTATTTTCATGCGATACTGTTATAGTCGCTCCACCTAAAACATGTCCTGATTCGTATAGGTTAACCTGTACACCATCGATAAGATATGGTTCACGATAGCCTAATTCTCTAGAATGATTTTTCATATTCAAAACATCCAAATATTCAAAGGGCAGGTAGAATCCTGAAATCTTTATCATGTCTTCTATCAATAGGTAAGACAAATCAAAGGTCGGGGCAGTCCCAACCGCCTGGAGTCCTATGACATTAGTTAGGAATAAGGAAGGCACAAAACCAGAATGGTCCAAGTGGGCATGAGTTAGAATAACTGCATCAATTTCTTTTGGCTTAACATGGAGAGGAAAAGCTGGTTCTCGATCTCTTTTAAGGAGAACCCCATAATCCATTAGAATTTTCTTGTGTCCTGCGTCAACCAGAAAACCTGATCTTCCTACCTCTTTTGCTGCACCTAGAACTGTTACTTTCAACTGGGTTAGTTTCGGCGGGTAGAATTTTTAAGTCTTTCATTCTGACTAAATCGATTATTCGCCAAAGTCTCACCTAGAACTAGCTGTATCTTATTTCCCAGAGTTTTTCGCGCGAGCCACTGCCTAAAGCTGATAATTCTTCATGGAATCCGAAACCACACTCATCTAGGACACCCTCGTAATCATACGTTTCATTCAACTCAGGTCGTTCTTCATTTGCTCCTATGGATAGGTTCAGTCTTATTTTTTCTGAAATGACTTTATCACTGCTGTAGATATACCAAAGATTGTGCGCACCTCTGAGACCCGCGAGTCTTTCTAATACATTATTCGAAAGCGGCGTGTAGTACCTATTCATTATCTCGATATTTACATCTTCCCACGAAGGAGATCTCCACCATGCTACGAGTTCGAAGCCGTGGGCCTCGTACTCGGCAGCTAAGCTTAAACCTTGATCCAACGTGGTAACTATCACTTGGGTATGTTTTGAAATTTCGTCTCGAAAGTCTGTACCTGGTTCCATCCAGCCTATGAAGATAATATCAAAATCACGGTCCAACCCCCACTTTGGATTCCAGATCTTGATGTACGAAGGAACGTGCATTTTCCTGCAATAGAAAATCCTTGGATCTATTTCCATACCTATGGCGCATGGAATGTAGTTCCTTATCTTCATAAGGAATTCTCCGTAGCCGCATCCGACGTCCAAATACGAAGGATCGTCTGTGACTGTTTTTGCGATTGTAACAATCCGTTTCACATCAATCTTGCGATAGACGAAAAAAGAACCACTAAAGAAAGGAAAGCTGAATCTCTCATGGTACGGTGAACTTGCACGTGATCTGAAATGCGATAATGATTGCATCGCATCAAGGATTTGTTCTTCGCTGTAGGGCACCAAAAGCACCTCTTGCAGATTAGAACTATCCACAGAAATCTCAATATTAACGTTAAGTTGTTATTTCCGATTCAAATCTTCGGGTAGATCTAGATTATTTTTAGAGTGTAACGCAAGATGTTAATAAGGCATTTGAGATTTGCCACCTATCTACATGGATCTCGAAGAACGTCTTAGTCTTGTTACCCGAGAGCCTACAGAGGAAATCATTACAAAGAATGAACTAACTGACCTATTTCTGAATGTCTCTGTCCCTAAGCATTACATCGGCATAGAAATTTCGGGATTACTACATCTTGGGAGTCTCATGCTTACAGGCTTCAAGGTTAACGACTTCATAAGAGCAGGCGTCAACTGTACGCTCTTTCTTGCTGATTGGCATTCATTTATCAATAAAAAGCTTGGAGCAGATTGGGATAAGATTAACCATCTCTCTGATTACTATGCTGAGGCCTTTCAACTCGTTTCTCCAGGCGTGAACATTGTACTGGGGAGCAAAATGTATCGAGAAAGAGGTTCTGAATATTGGAATGATCTAATCTTATTTGGTAAGCACCTGACTCTTGCGAGGACGATGAGGTCGCTTACGATCATGGGAAGGACCAAAAAAGACAACCTAGATTTTTCCCAACTGCTTTATCCTTCCATGCAGTCGATAGATATAAGGTCATTAGGCGTAGACATTGTTCATGCAGGAATGGATCAAAGGAAGATACACATGTTAACAAGGGAAATTTTTCCAAAATTGGGATGGAAAACACCTGTTGCGGTTCACCATCATTTGCTTCCAGGATTATCTGAACCTAGCCAATTTGAATTACCTGGTTCAACGCTTGGGAAAAGGAAGCTCATAAGCAAGATGAGCAAGAGCAACCCAGGAGGTAGCATACTTGTTCACGATGATTCTGAGACCATCAACCACAAGATTGGCATGGCGTATTGTCCTGCCGGGGTCTCCAAGAATAACCCACTGCTAGAATTGGTTCGATACATTATTTTTCATCAGTTTTCTGAATTTGAAGTAGAAAGAGCAGCCAGATATGGAGGGACGATATCTTACAGCAATTACGCCCAACTAGAATATGATTTCAAGAATAAACATCTTCATCCAGCCGACCTTAAGCGAGCAGTTTCCATCTACTTAAATAAAATAATCGATCCGGTAAGGCAGCATTTTAAGGGACGTCAGCCGAAATTGGAGAATTAGTTACTTAGTCACTACCGTCTAAAAGGTGAAATCCCTTATACAATTTTTCGGATCACGGTCGCAACGCTATCATTGAATCTACAGAGAAGTCCAGCTTTGACACCTCTTCTACTCTTCCATATGCTCACATATGCCACACACTTGCGCGGTGACAATTCAAAACATGTCGCAGAATATGGCCACATATCGACCAGTTTCAAAAATACATTTCGATCCAGGATTATCAAATTAATACGAAGTATAAATGTAATTCTGAATGCATAGTCATGATAGTATTTTCCACTATGTGTTTACTGGAGTATCATGAACTAACTCATACTTTGATTTGTACCCTCTTGGATTTATCATAAGATGGCGATACGTGAAGGTTGAGGTATTGCCTATAATGATTGTTGTAATCATACCCATGATTTGCTGATGTTCAGGCTCAAGCAATCTTTGCAAATCAGTAATTACAACAGTCTGGCTTTCTCGATAGGCACCTTTTATTATAGCTACTGGCGTCTTCGGACTTCTGTATTTTAAGAATATTTCTCGAGTGTCTGTCAACTGGTGAACCCTTCTTTTGCTAGTTGGATTATAAATGACAGTTACAAAGTCTCCTTTCGCCGCAGCTTCCACTCTTTTCACTATAATCTCCCAAGGTACAAGTAAGTCACTCATACTAACTACTGCAAAGTCAGTCATTAAGGGAGAGCCAACTAATGCCGCACAGGAATTCAGTGAGGAAACTCCTGGTACGCACTCCACGTAGATTCCATTGTCTCGTTCCCAGTTTCGTTCAGCGAGAATTTCATAGACGAGTCCTATCATACCATATATTCCAGGATCACCTGAGGATACAAGAGACACTTTCTTACCTCCTTCTGCTGTCCTGATCGCCTGATTGGCACGATCAACCTCTTGGGTCATCGGATATCGGTGGATCTCTTTACCGACAATTAGATCCTCAATCAAGTTGATATAGGTGTCATAACCGATGATAACTTCGCTCTCTGTAATGACTTCCTTCGCACGATAGGTCATTTGGTTATGATCTCCAGGACCTATCCCAACGACGAACAGCCGGCCCCTTTCCATGACCAACAACTAAACATCATAATAATTTATCCTTTGCTCGAAGATTATCTCAAAAAATAAAAACATACGTACTGGTAT
>JAATVR010000522.1 GCA_014523665.1 Nitrososphaerales archaeon TH526 | reverse complement strand
CATGAATTGTTGAGATCGAATTCGTCATGAATTGTTCTTACCACTTCCACACAGTCCATGTCGTTCACTACGAAAGCAAGATTCAATTCGGAAGATCCTTGAGTAATCATAATTACATTGATATTCTTGATGCCAACAGCACCAAACACCCTCGCTGCCACCCCTTTAATCCCTCGCATTCCTGAACCTACTACTGCTATAACTGCAACATCTTCTTTCACATCAATTTTCTTGATCACTCGACCTAGCAATGACAATTCCAAAGTCCTAGTTGCCTTCTGGAGCACTTCTTTCTTAACAACCATTGAAATACTCGATTCAGATGGGCTCTGGGAAATCATCATGATGTTTACCTTATTTTTAGCCAAAGTATCAAAGATTTTTCCGGCTGTCCCGGGCGCGCCAACCATTCCAACCCCACTAACATCTATCAAGGCGGTGTGCCGAATTGAGCTTATTGCTTTCACTATTTTATGCGAATCCTTACTGGGATTACTAACTACTAAGGTGCCAGCATCATCTTCCTTCATAAAATTTCTTATTCTCATTGGAATATTGGACTCGATAGCCGGCTCCAACGCTCTTGGATGCATATATTTAGCTCCAAATAATGCCATTTCTAAGGCTTCGGCAAATGATGCTTCTCGTATAACTCTTGCATTGCTGACAATTTTCGGATCAGCAGTCATTAACCCGTCTACGTCACTCCATAACCATACCTCATCTGCTCTGGACCCCGCTGCTACGATCGTTGCTGTATAGTCGGAGCCTCCTCTACCGATGGTAGTAATGTTTCCAAATTGGTCGGCTCCGATGAAACCAGTGATCACGGGGATAATCTTCTTAGCTAGCAATGGTTTCAGCCTATGCGAAACCTTCAGTTTTGTGGTATCCATTAAGGGGAGTGCTTCCCCAAAATTGGAATCAGTTACTATGCCTGCATCATTACCCACAAGAAATTCTGAGCTTCCCCCAATATCCTTAATGGCTACGGACACAATAAACGTTGAGAGCCTTTCTCCGAATGATAACAGATAATCGAGCATCTTTGGAGTGACTTCTCTCATAGGTAGCATTCCATGAAGAACATTTTCAACCAGCTCAATAAGCTCACTCACAATATTCTTTGCCTCTTTCTTTTTAACTTCATCCAAAATACTTGAGTCTATGAGAGATAGATGCAGTAGTTTCACATGGTCAACAAACCGATTCACAGCTATTTTGTCTCCTTTTTTTACGCTTTCTGCCACCGCTAAAATCTCATCGGTCACCCCTCTCACAGCAGATGTTACCAAAATAATATCAAATCCCATCTTCTGCTGATAATTCAGCGCCAAACTTGAAATGTGTCTAATTCTTTCACCTGATTCGACCGCCGACCCTCCGAATTTCATTACAATTAGCATGTCTAAGGCATCCCTGAGTACATGATCAGAAGTTTGTCTGAATGTGTCTACGTTTCGGCAAGATAATTACCACTACTTCAGTCTTGAACTCTTGGAGCAAGATAAAAATGTATTCTTCCGATATTTGCAACTCTGAACTCGAGTCGTAATGGCATCTTGGTAGAATACTCAGCTATCACTGATCCGCCTGTGCTTCCTATAGCTTTTATCATTCTTGATAGATAATCAAGACTATAAGTGGCATTGCTATTCTCTTTGACAGCAATATCTTCTAGCCCTTCACTAGATTGATCCAAGGTGATGTTTGCTTCGCCTGAATCTCCTTTTCCGGTGAAGACAATTTTCGTCTGCTCTGACCCCAAAGTGATATATTCAGATACAACTTGGATATCAGAAAATACTCTATCCAGGGTAGAAGAGTTTAGAACAACCCTAGAGTTAAAATTCAATTTTGGAAGTGGAGTTGAACCTGAGGAACTTTCTATGAGTCGCATTTTATATTCTCTGTTGTAGCCGTTCTTGATCCGAATTAGTAACGTAGAATTCTCCCCAATAGTAACCTCTACTGCGTCCTTCTTGTCACCCCGTCTTATTAGTTTAGAAAATTCATCAATCCTTACACCAAATTTAATGGAATCATTGCATTGAAATTTTTGGAAGGCTGAATTGGGCCAGTGTATATCAATAAGCGCGACATGCGAAGGATCCATCCCTCTGAATAGAAGTCCTTCAACATTGGCTTCAAAGGTAGCCTCATCAACAAGCGTGGAGATTGCCGATGTTACCACTTTCCATTCGTCGGGGGAATTTGTACTAGCACTGAATGTCAATATTTATGTTTACCGCTATCATCTATTAACTTTAAACATTGCTGTCTGACCATCAAGCCGACAATCCGATCGAGATGCGTCGCGAAATTGAATGGCTATTATCATGAATAATTTCTCCAAGTGTAGCTACATTCAGTACACCTGTAGAATTGCGTAGTCGCCTCGTCAGCAGACCGTGTCTGCAACATCCACCAATATGCAGTCATATTTCCACATTTCGAACATTGAATTGTAGTAGTTGGCATAGCATTTGGTGTATCAGAATCCATGATCTTAAGCGAACTTTTTGGAATATTTTCTGATCTGATTTGCTTGGATTGAAGCATTTCTTGATCCTGTAAGGAAAATTTATTCTGTTCAGAATATCCACACTTTGGACATTTTACAGTACCCTCATCAGTCATTGGCTTCATACGTGATTCGCAGCTAGGGCAAAACTTCAGCTTGGCTATCACCTTCAGTTTCTTAACTGAGTCTTAATAGTAGAGCCTAATTCTTCCAAGTATTTACTTGCGTTGGTAGATGCTTCCTTTAGTGCCACAGCTGGGTCTTCTTTTTTTGTAACAATCCTCATAATATAGTCTCTGATAAGTGGGTGTTTCAGAATAACACCCGCAAAGTCAATATCCTTTTTGTTAAGTAGCTCATGCTGGATAATCAACATCACTGAAATATCTTCGTCCCTAAGTTTTAGCTCCAATGTAGTATCATTACTCTCAATTACTTCTGCGAGCATACGATAGAGACAACTACTTATTGAAGATATAAATGATCTCCTGATATTGCCGATATTGAAGAGCCGAGGAAATTTCATTTCGGAGACAAGATTAGAAACTGTCCACGAGGAGAAAGAATCCAGCAATGTAGGCCTGTTAAGACTTCGCTTTAGCATAACCGGGACCATCAGAAGCGCATTTAATCAAGCAGGTTGGGAGAAAGCGTACAATAAACATGACAATTCCTTTCGTCTAAAAATACGTATTGCCCTCAAGATCGAAAACCACACAATCTTTGTAGGAGAGTATGTTAGGAAAGCAGTTCTGTTTTGGACCAGGAACCCCAAGGTCCCATTTAGGATCTGGATATTCATAGTACAAGAAGATGTGCCACTGTATCCGCTTTCAGTTGAAGAGGCGCAATCACGGATGTTTGACGTCAATAAAACCTTAGTGGTTAATGAAGATCAACGTGAAAAGTCAGGCATTGGTGATATTCATGCCGAGATCCGAGTGTCATGGGGAAGACATGATTTCACCGAGCCAGTAGAGTTACTGGCTAAATCCAATTCAACGAGATTAGATTGAATTCATGCTGACTAGTCAAATGCTAAGACCAGTGTCTGTAGGAACTACCTGAATCCTGTCTACCAATCAGATAGCCAGGTATGTAAGATGTGATGAATCATCTCTTGTTACTCAGGTACCGATTCGCATACTAAATGCCCATTTTCTAGTCTGACAAATAGATATCGATTGTCCTTAAAAATTAATGTCACTTCAGAGTCTGACTGTTCAACATCAAGTAGTTCCTGACCTTTTATACCATCAAATTTTGTCATAGGTATTTAGAGTGCTCAATCAGATATATTAAATTAGATCTTATCTGTACAGTGGTTGAAATGCCCCTGACAAATACATGGGTCATTGAGATCGGTAACCTCCAGAATTTTTCAATCATGACTTATCACATATTATACAACCTTCTGGGCGGATGGCTTAAAAATTTGCAGGACGGTTTGAGCTAGAGATTTGAGGATCCGAGATATATTATCTGCAGACTACATTGGGAAAGAGGTGACCTTACGTGGTTGGGTGTATAGGTTAAGAAAACAAAAGGGAAACACTTTCGTGCTTCTCAGAGATGATCGCGGATCTGTCATACAATGTGTTTTCCCTTCAACCAGGATCGACAACATAACAAGGGAGTCATCCGTGGAAATTTCTGGTATAGTAAAAGAAGATGCTCGCGCTCCAGAGGGAGGGATCGAGATATCTGGAACTGATCTCAAGATCTTTCAAGTTTCGGACAAGGACTATCCTCTCGGTGAGTATCAAAGCGCCGAGTTGCTCCTAGATTATAGACACCTCGCGTTACGTACGCGAAAAATGATAGAGATTGCCAAGATTAGAGCATCGATATTTAAATTTCTTAGACAATGGTTTTCGGACAATGAATGGATGGAGGTAACCCCACCACTAATAGTGAAGGGTTCGGTAGAAGGTGGTTCAACCCTCTTCAAGCTAAACTATTTTGGAGACGTGGCATTTCTGTCACAGAGTGCACAGCTCTATCTGGAAGCGATGATCTTTTCATTGGGTCCGGTGTGGAGTTTGACTTCTTCGTTTCGGGCTGAACGATCGAGAACTATTAGGCATTTGGCAGAATTTTCGCATCTGGAGTGTGAGTCCCCATGGGTCACCCTCCCAGACCTTCTACAAATCCAGGAGAATCTTGTTAGGTATACTATTGATAAAACTATCAAAGAGCGAAAAGATTCTTTGAAATTTCTGGAAATAGACACTAATCGGTTTAGAGGTCTTGCGGAACCCTTTCATAAAATTACGTACGATCAGGCTATTGAAAAACTAATATCACTCGATTTCAAGATGGCTGAAGATGACGGAAAATCTAGAATGATTCGATGGGGAGATGATTTGAATATTGATTCAGAAAGGGAATTAACTAGACAAATGCTGACCCCCTTATTCATCACCGGATACCCTACAGAGGTAAAACCGTTCTATGTAAAGGAGAACCCAGTTCGGTTCGGAACAAGTCTCACCTTTGATCTTTTGGGACCTCAAGGATATGGGGAGGTAAGTAGTGGAGGCATGAGGGAAGATCATCTCCCAACACTGTCAAGCAGGATAAAGCAAGCAGGACTCAATCCTGTTGATTACGGATGGTATCTTGATTTGAGGAAATATGGATCGGTAGAACATGGAGGATTTGGGATGGGAATCGAAAGGCTGCTGAGGTGGTTCCTTGGTATCGAGGATATCAAGGATTCGGTCCTATTTCCTCGGACCATGTCCAGATCCAGTCCTTAGATAAACCCAGTTTCATCAAAAGTTCAGAAATGATGAATAAGATTCAGACAACAAGTTTTTGACCTTGACAAAATTTGTCAAGTTTAAATTTTAGGCGCACGGTCATTGATCGATGCATGGCGAACGCGAAGAGGAAGTCAACTCCTTGTTTTTCGAGTTAGCTGGAGACCTAAGGTACTCTACCCTGATGAAACTTAGAAACAGATCATACCGTCTTTCGCAACTTGCTGAAGATCTCAATGCAACGATGCAGGAAACCCATAGAAACATTTCAAGACTTATCTCTTCAAATCTTGTAACAAAGGGACTTGAGGGAGACCTTTTACTGACTCCATATGGAGAATCAGTAGTTTCTTTAATTCCAAGTTACGCCTTCATGTTTAAGAATAGAGAGTATTTCAATGATCATACATTTGGTGATCTTCCACTGAAGTTTATCCTTAGGATAGGCTCCCTCGCCGAATGTGAGATTGTTAATGGTGTTATGGCTATACTTCAAAGATGGAAGTATATATTTCTGAATTCAAACAAATACATCAAAGAAATAATTTCGGAAGTACCAGTTGATCTTATTGAGACACTTAGTTCACGAATTCAAAGTGGCGTAAAATTTTCTTACATATTCCCACGAGATCCAGTCGTCCCGAAGGGAAGAAGTGAAATCTTAGAAAGAATAGGATGGCGAAACCTAATTTCCAAGGGGATGGTTGAAAGACGAATGCTGGATAGTGTCAAGCTAGTCTTGATATTCAACGAAAGACATTCCTGTGTCGCATTCCCTAGTTTAAAGGGAAAGCCCGACTTGAATATAGTATACTATAGTGATAATAATTCGTTCCACGAATGGTGCGAAGATTATTTCGCGTACCAGTGGAGCCGAGCTGGTGTTTTTGACGAGAGTAAGTTGCCACATGAGATTTGAACACTTAGAATTAAGAACTGAATTCTAATTGGACCAACGAATAAGAGGGATCGTCATTATTCCAGTGTTCCCTGCTTGGCGATCCAGAAGGTACCGATATTTATGATGTCTCTCCTTTTCTATTGCGGTAATACAATTAGGCAAAGCAAGCTTTGTTGGTGACAACTAGATTTTTTAGATGCGATTGCAGGAGGGAACGAATTACTCCATGATAAAATTCTCACAAATTGATTTCATCTACATGTTTTTATACGCCAGCCATAACTATCTAGTTGTATGCCACAGGCCTTTGTACTGATGAATGCTGAACTGGGAAGCGAAGAGTCTATTGTAACCGAGCTCAATAAACTTGAAGGCGTAAGGGAAGTTTACCAGGTCTACGGCGTGTATGATATTGTGGCACAGGTCGAAGCTGACACAATGGAGAAGGTTAAGGAAACTATAACTTGGAAGCTGAGAAAGCTTAATGGTGTCAAATCCACATTAACTATGATAGTTATGGATTAGAGCAGCAGCCGGCTAGTCTGTGTGAGTGTCTTTCAAGTACGGTGCTGTCGACTCACAAACTTTGGAAGCGATATCTCATCTTAGCAAAGCATATTGATTACAGAAGGTTAATGAAGATGTATCGCATTGTTAAATATCGATCGATCAAATGATTTTGTTCAGAAAGAAAAATGAAGAAGGATTGAACGAATTCAAATGCAAATATTGTGACATGAAATTCGATGATAAAGAGCGGTTGAAGAGGCATTCTCGAAAAGCACACTCTGAGAACGAGGACTTCACTCCTAATGCAAATCCCTTTGGCGGATTTTAGATTTATACTAATTTATCCGATTCATAGACATTAGCAGGATTGTAATAAGCCTACCTATGTTCCCAATCCACGATGATACCCAAAGACTGCATGGTCGGCCCTATGTCAATTATGGACTGATTTTTGTTAATGTCGTGGTTTTTTTATGGGAATTGTCACTTACTAGTTTCTTAATGGATCCTATCGCTACGCAGGAATTATTTTATACATACGGTTCTATTCCCCGTTTTGTACTATCTGGCGATGTTGTGTCCATTATTACTTCGATGTTCATGCATGGTGGGATTGCACACATAACTGGGAATATGGTTTTCCTGTTCGTCTTTGGAGATAATATAGAAGACAAATTTGGACATCTGAAATACCTTCTAATATACCTGTTATGGGGAATTCTCGCCGCGTATTCTCATAGCCTGATTGCGACTGATAACTCTAGCGCTTTAATCCCGGCTGTCGGAGCATCGGGTGCAATTTCAGGCGTATTGGGAGCTTACCTAGTTATGTTCCCTAGGGCAAAAATATTCACAATAGTATTTGCTTTCTTTATTACAACTATTAGGATTCCTGCAATTGCATTTTTACCAATATGGTTTATAATGCAATTGGTATTCGGTGTTATGTTCCCCCAATCTGGAGGTGTTGCGTATTTTGCTCATATAGGAGGCTTTCTAGCAGGATTGGGCACAGCTTATGTCTGGAAGCTCTTGGCACATAAGCGGGATTTCCATGTTCGGGATATTCGCTCTCCACCAGCGAAGAAGATATCATTTAGCCCATCTGAAAATCCATTTGTTAGAGCAGAACCTGATATCATCAAAGGGCCAGACTTCTGCGAAATACTAGTGGAGGTCAAAGGTATTTCAGATCTCTCTGACGTTAAGGTGGATTTTGAACCTCAGAATACTTTGGTGAGGATAACCGACAACAAAACTAAATTTTCACAAGTATTGGCTAATCTACCAGAAGATGTTTCAAGGTATAAATTGCGAGACATTGATTATCTCAACGGCATAATTCGAGTACGACTAGGCTAACGGTACTATCTTCTCGCTAGATCGTCACCGAAGGCAATGAATATGAAAATGAAAAATCTTGCAATGCATCTAGGCCAAAAGTTTATAGATGCGGTTCTTGAGTTCAGTTATGATGTCACAGCAGAACCCTCCAAATTTAGGAGGTAAGGTTTCCCGGCGTGATTTCTTGAAATTAATGGCTGCCGCAGGTACCGTTTTAACATTCATACCTTTCATAGATTGGGGAAAGTTTTTGCCCAATCCTACTGCGCAAGTATCGGCAAGAGCTAAGGTGGAACTACCTGATGGGTCACAGGCTAACATTAGCTCATTCCCAATAAACCATTCTGAGGCCGTGATCTATCCCATAACCGATGATCCTGCTTTGAATAAAGAATCATTTCGAACCTGGCAGTTCATTCGGCTACCTGAAGAGTTGGGAGGGAGTAATAACGATGTTTCGGCATTCAGAATGTATAGCATGGTGTGTTTGCATTTGTGGTGTTTATGGAAATATTGGCCTGAACCTGGAAGGAAAAGAGGAGAATGTCCATGCCATGGCAGCTTGTATGATCCGTTAACAGGTATGGCATTTGCCGGACCGGCATCTCTTCAATCACCCCCTTCAAACGTCTTACCGATGCTTGATTTAGAAGCAGATCAAAATGGGGCAATCTGGATTAAACCTCCGAACTGGAGTCCAAATGGTAATGGAGTAGTGGGATTTGGGCGCTACCTTAAAGAGTGAAAATAGCCTAGTTCAGTTCTGTAACTGGGTCTACGAAGGAGTAGACCGAACTATATTTATGGGAATGAAATTCACGATTCCCTCAAGGTTCGTTAGTCCCCTTGGCTTTCTGGGGATGCTAACCTTTGTAATTTTTATAATATTAGGTATAACTGGAGCGCTTCTGATGTTGTGGTACGAACCTATCCTGGATAGGGCTTGGGACAGCGTTGAAAGAATTAATGATGCCATTCCATTTGGATTCCATCTCCGGAATATTCATTATCACGCTTCCAACGCAATGGTGATGGTAGCATTGCTTCATATGTATTACCAATATTTTAGTGGCCGTTACAAGATTCGAAATGAAATACTTTGGGTAACTGGAGTCATCTTGGGGGTTCTAACAATACTCGAGGCCTTTACAGGATACGACATTATATTTAGTGAGCGTGCTGAACTAGCGATCTCTATCGCAGCTTCATTAACCAATTCCATCCCTGTATTAGGACCTGATATGAGAGAAGCGTTTTTTGGGGGAGGCTTTTCCGACTTTATTTTGAGGTTTTATGCATTCCATGTCTTCTGGTTGCCGATTGCAATGTTGGGTCTGATGGTCGTGCACTTTCCGAGGTTCCTTGTTTTTGATGTTCCTATGGTAATGGCTTTCTCAGGAGCTATAATGATAACGGGGGGAGTTTTCCCTGTGGATCTTGGTCTGAAATTTGATCCCAATGTTCCACCCGGGATCACAGTTCCAGAGTGGTACCTTACCGGACTGTATGCTTTCTTGAGAACGATGTATGATAAATTCGTGACAGGCGTGCTTTGGCCTGGACTCTTCATTTTTACATTGCTGATAATTCCTTTCGTGGATCGTTACAAGAAATTCTCATGGAAGGACCGACCGCTCATTACTGCAGTTGGTATCACTAGCCTAGCCCAGATAATTGTTACAACTTATTGGGGTTTCTATATAGATCCAGATATTCAGAAATCACTTCTTGAACGACTTGTAATTGATCCTATTTTCTTTTACATTGTAATGGTGTTATTGGTTCCACTCTCGTTCGGTTTCACCTATATGATGATAAAGCTAGCAAAAAACGCAGAGTCAAAGGCAAAGGCGCAGCCAAAGAAAGCCGCAGGAAAAGGTCCGATCAACCTTCCAGCAAAGTGGGTATATATTGTCTTCATCGGCTTGCTCATCTTCCAAATATACCTCAATATTTCAGCATACTACGCCGTAGTCAGCGGAATGAACAACTTTTCATTGTTCATTATAGGCCTGATGATGCTGGTATTTGCAGGAATGTTCCATATTTACAGACATGGTCGCGCGATGGAAAAAGCTCCTCCACCTTTGCCACCTAAGCCGGCGATTTCGCCCAAAGCTCCTTCACCACTTCCTCAGACTTCACAGGCTGCTTACATAGCAGAACCTAGTGCTGCTAAACCTCTAGCACCTCAGCAAGCTCAAAAAGTTAAACCTTCGCTAGGTTCTCAAAATACTAAAACTTCTTCATCAAGGAGTGGAGGCCAAACCGCTAGTAGCGTTTCGGAGAATGCTGGGACTTCTAAGGATATCATCTCTTCTGCCGAACTCGATAATTTAGGTAAGCCTCGAAACACCCGCACAGGATAGGCAACTTCAACATTAAAGAAGCTTTATATGTGAAGTGTCTCCCCCTCATAGAAAGCACAGGTAGATGACTAATAATGTCGCAGGGATCAGCATCATGGCCTTTGTTGTTTCAGTTGCCATTAGTGTAGGCTATTATCAGTTTGTTTATAT
>JAATVR010000521.1 GCA_014523665.1 Nitrososphaerales archaeon TH526 | reverse complement strand
GAATATGTTTACATAATTGAAGATAAGGAGGTTTGGTTTATAGACTATATTATAGGAATCGCATTTAAGACACCTATAGACTTTAGGACTATAAACAGATATGGTATAGGCCTACTGGAATCGGGAAGATCCTATACTGAACTTTATGATATCAAAGATTTTCAAGATTATATGGAAGAGCAGGTTGGCCAAGAGATTGATATAGAGTCCTCAATAGACACTGTGACAAAGCTAGAGAAAGATGATAAAAGGATAGTGTTTCACCCTCATAGAAAAGGTGCTTAACTAATTAAATAAGAGCTGCTCAGATGAAGGACCGTAACTGAACCCATTTACCACCTAAATTCAAATCCCACTGGTCCTGTGAATTTGTGTAGAAGGTTCTTACATAAGAACACCCTAGGACATCACAGGTTGGTCTTAGTTCACTTCTTCTTTGCTGGCTTTGCATTACTCTGCAAGCACATTTATGCGTCATTATTGTTATCTTTGCCACTGCCTAATAATAGGCGGCTAATATTTAACTAAGTTTTATTCCCATGCCGTTCGAGTTCGTGTCTAACACTGTGTTCTATACAATATTTTCTGCCGCAATAAATACACTCTTCTGTAGCCGGAGAATCACAGTCGAGCCAACTACATTTCTTCTTTGCGCTATCATTATTGGTGTCGTTATCCTTCAATGTTCTTATCACTTCCTGATGTTATATTGTGTGCGAGTTCTTATAAATACGGCATATACAATTATATAAAAAACTAAGGTTAATTCGACTTATTCCTCATAAGATAAGTACGGCTAATTGGTAATTTTAAAGTCGCTGACCCGACAAATAAGCCGTCTTGCTCTTAAATTCTTCGTACAAACACTCTTGGGAGTTCTAGTTATATCCAGGTATTCGTCAGCATTAGCCAGTTCTTCATCATCTCGTGACTTATCTCATGGAGTGATATGTGTTACCATAATAATAATCAATAATTTCAGCATATCTGAAGAATGAGTTGGCGTGTTAAAGAATCCTCAAGTCAAACACAAAAAGATTGATATTGCGATTCTTGATTCATATATAGAATGGCAAAATGTACAAAATGTGGAGCAGATATTAAATCTGGCGGCTATGATACAGAAGAATTAAAGCTTCCCAATGCTACTGCTATTTAGTTTCTTGTAAGCAATGTAAGACTGTGCTTGGAATAGTTCAAGAGTAGCCAAATTTACCACTTCCGCTAATATCATCAAAGAAAGAGATGAAGTAGAACCAAAGCAGCGTATGCTCAATGGTTCGATTGATATAGAAATTATGGCTATGCACGGATTAATCTAAATATTTCAAACAAAAAGTAAGATCAACGAGAGATCTGCTTCTTGGCCAAGATCTAATTGATGCCAGGGATTGATCAATTTGATATACCGCCAGTTTCTCTCTTCCAAATATCTCAAATTTTTGAAGAATTGATCGAAATAGGATCTCTTCCTCTACTTGTTCGCTTACAAACCATTGTAAGAATAAGTATGTTGCACGGTCTTTTTTTCAGCAATCTTTACTAAATCGTTGATGGGGTTAGTAACAGTCATGTCATCGGATACAAACCATCCCATTCAAGGGTCGACGACTAGGAACCAGAAATCCATATGGGGCCAGTGGTTTCCGTAGTGATATCACTTCAATAAACGGATTCATTGATAATAAATATGAACTTACTTTAAAAGTTTCCTAAAAATCAGAATAAGTAAATAGTTCACATATTTTTTTGATAAGTTATAACTTTTAGAAATTGTCAAATAATACAATATTAGAATTTGCATACCTGGAATTTGCATAGTTCATTGCGCCACCTGATATCAAGGGGAAAAATATGGAATTATCACTAGCATGCTTAACAATGAGACACTCTCAATGCTCTGGTCCTAGTTCTTCTAGTTGCCAGTGTAACTGTCATCCTGCAAACCGGTAGTGACTGCCATGCCTTGCGCTAACTCATAGGACTATGCCTTTCTCCTGCAGGAGCTTTTACCCTAGCCCGCATTATGATATATCTCCAAGTTTAGCTCGTTGATATGCGGTAGCATCTTTAACTTGATACATACACAAGCATAGGCATAAGTATACCATTAATAACTACAAAAAACTTTTATAGACTATACAAGTGATATTATGAGTACCAATAGACGAAGATTTCGCAGTAGTTCTAATTATCGCGTCCGCTGCCGAGGGATTATTCAAGGCAAATATCGGTAATCCAGCAGTTAAATATACAACTAAATAAATAAAGAATACTGTTTTATAATCAACTCTTCGGTATCCAACTTTATTTACCTTGTCTTCTTTTATTAGGTAGTTTACTATTGTTGTTATTTACTCCACTCTGACAACATCTACCTGACCGCTATGCAGCCAGTTCCCGAGTTCTTCGTAAGATGGTTTTGCATCGCGTCTGCCCACCAAATCTAGATGCAACAGAATATGATTAAGTTGGTTAAGTGATTGTTTGTTTCCTTCATCGCCTTCATGAGTTTTCTCTTTTAAGTCAGACGGGATAGCATTCCACCATTCGTTGAAACTTCTCGTCATCAGTACATACGAGCTCGACAAACATTTTAAAGGTTCAATTTATTCTAGACACATTATGAAACATAAATAATCTGAGAATATTCTTTTTAGTTCTGTAGTAGTTCGGAAATAAGTTGCTCAAATTCAGAATTATCTATTTTAGTCCTTCCTTCAAACAATTTCTTGACATCCTCACCTGCACGGTACCTCCACTCGGGTCTGCCAGTATCGGCTCTCTTAAGTACGAGATTTGCTACCAGCTTGGCTATTGTATATGGAATCACAAACAATAACTAAATTCTGTGAGCCTTTCTCTATCCGAGAAAAAAGAGTAGCAATTCAAATTCAAAAGTATGTAGATATAAAAATAGCTATCCCTCTTCTTCCTCTGAGGGTTCCCCAATAGTTCCATTCGTAGTTAGTGAGTGTGGTGCCCCACACATCCATTTATTTATTCTCTGGATGCATCGACACGATACTTAGAAATATCAACTTTGTTCAGAATTTGATAACTTTGATTTGATAAAATTATGATATTCTTCCAATTTTTCTTTGAATATCAAAACTCTATTTGCCTTCATTCTTTCTTCTGGGGGTCATACTTTACATATTCATCTCCTCTGCTGCTATCAAATTATATTATCAGAGAATCTTGAAACAGCACCTCTGTCTTCTATTATCGTTTCAAAAATTAATTCTGATGGATTATCATTCTGACCCAGACAATTTATTATATCGTTCTCATTTTCCTCGTCCTTATTCTTCTTCTTCAAGTAATTGTGATACCTACCTAATATTATTGAATACCAAATACCTATATCAGCCTATAAGCAAATGATTAGAGTCAGAGATAAAATAATTTAGTCCAAGATTACACCAAATCGAAGGAAGGCGTAGCAGAATACAAAAAGATAGGTCTTCTTATGATGAAGAAATTCTAGATAGAGGAAATTGGCTAGACACTAGATTGAGCAGGTCATTCATTTAGGTTGGTTCTGCTACGCATCTTATTGTATAATTACACCTTCTACCTTTAGCAGGACTTATCTCTCATGGATCTTTGTCTTTCGTGGCACACGAGTTAATTAATAGAATTATATGTAGTAACTGGAAAGTATTGCCTTTCTGCTCATACATGGCCATCTAAGTGCACCTTTCCATCTGCTTTGGGTTTCGAAAGAACGATGGCTTAAGTATAACAGGGCTTACATTGGTTCCATTTTCTAGATTAGAATCAATTGTAACTTCACATAAGAATAATTATGGTAAGACATATGATCTAACTTAGACAATGTCCAACCATGGTTATAATTTTGTATATGCAGCTGACGTTAAAGATGTAGAAGCTGAAGGTAAGTTTCTCTCATTGTCAGTCAAGAAGCATCCTGTTGCACTTTTTTCGTACAATTCTAAGGTTTATGCTCTGGACAATAGATGCCCTCATATGGGCTTTCCCCTAAGCCAAGGTACCCTTAAAGACGGTATCCTTACATGTCATTGGCATCATGCACGATTTGATCTTCATAATGGAGGAACATTTGATCAGTGGGCTGGGGATGTAGAATCGTACCCACTACAAATTCGAAATAATCGCGAGATTTGGATAGGTATACCAGGCTCAATTGAAGATGAATCATCTACGGGAACAGCTTCTGCTGCTGTGTCCACTTCCACTACCGCCACCAATAATGAAATAATGCTAGATATCGGTCTGAAACGAAATATTTCATTAATAATAGCAAAGGCAATAATTGGACTGTCCCTGCTGCCATCATATCAGGATTTCTCCAAATCTTCAATGAAAGATAATGTAGTCTATGATAGTTTAGAATACTCCTTTAGAAAAGGTTTGGAATTTGGAACGAAGTACAAACAATCTGGATGGGGAGTTGGATTAACAATCCATACTTGTATGATGAATATTGCAACGCTATGTCTTGACAAAAATGATAAGCTACATGCTCTCTATCATGGTCTTTCTGCAGTTGCGCAGGATTGTGCTTCTATGCCCCCTAGATTCACAATTACTCCTTTACCCAAACCCTGGCCTGACTTATCGACTCTTAAGAGATGGTTTCGTCAGTTTGTAGAATCCAGGAATGCAACAGCTGCAGAACGATGTCTAGTAACAGCAATCCATGCAGAAGCAGATGCAGTGCAGCTAGCCGATATACTTTTTGCAGCAGCTACAGATCACAGATTCATAGGTGGAGGGCATACTTTGGATTTTACCAATAAATCATTAGAAGCGCTTGATCTCGTTGGTTGGAATGATAGAGAATTAGTTACGTCAGTCTTAAGTAGCCTTGTCCCAGGATATGCTGATGCAGAGCGGATGGAAGAGTCTAGCTCATGGCGTTATCCCATAGATTTAGTTGCTATACTTGAGAACGCATTCAAAGAGCTGCCCAATATTTTAGAAGAAGGCAGAGCAAAAAGAGAAAAAGAAGAAAAAATAGCTAGGTTAAAGCATACAAATAAGAAGAGCGCAAATAAAAATGATAACGACCTCATTGATGTTCTCTTAGGAGATGATCCTCCGTTTATAGTTAATACTTTACTTGATGCTTTAAGACAGGGGATGTCTGGAGAGGAGCTGGCAGAGAGGGTTGCATATGCAGCTGCTCTCAGAATAGCTCAGTTTAACACACGCAATGAATTTACAGATTGGGATGCTGCTCTTCATACCTTTACGTTTGCCAACGCTGTACATCAATGTCTGAGACGTATTTCTACATCTATGAGTCATGAATCCCAATCTCAATACCTTGCTAATATTCAGCCCCATGAACTAACAAGAGGCATTTTTGACGCTGCAATGCGAGTATATCTAAATAGATTTCTTAACATACCACCAGCTCCTATACCTAATCCGAATAGTAATTCTGGTACTGTCAATAATATTGAGAAACAAAATACAATAGAAAAAAACTATCAACATTACTTGATATGCAACAACAAGTAGATGCAGTAGCACAGTTAGTTGCCGATTACTACGGTTATTCCTCTATGAGTAACAGCAGCAGCCATGAATCGCATCTAGAACAAAAAAGGCACAACCTTTTTATGGATTTGATTGGAAGGCTTTTGTTGCGAGAGGATCGCAGCTTTCATTTGATTCAAATGATAGAAGCTGCATTTAAACAATACTCTACCATAAACAATACGTCATCTTCTAAAAATAAACACAAAATTAAGGAGTACCGCTTCATATTGGCGGCAGTCCGCTATTTAGCTGCTCATTCTCCGACCATGCGCTCGCAAACACGTACATATCAAATGGCTGTTCAACTATCTCTAGGTCAGAATCTGTTTGAATAATGTCTTGACCTAAACTCAAACTATTCAGGAAGCTGATTGTTCTCTGGTGGTCTACTGGCACTCTACTGGACCCTATGCTACAGACATATTACCATCTTGGGTAAAATCAACAGCAACCACTTTGCCTGGTTGCTCTTCCTCTATCAGAGAATATTGCCAGGTAGAGGTCCACCTTCCGCTAACTGATCTGGGGATTATGCATACCACGAGTAGCGTTATATAGCGTTATATATGATAATCTGAAGCCAAACTATAAACAAAAGATTTATTCTGCATCATTTATAGTTTATTTGTTAATGAATAGCGCTAAACTCAATGGAATAAACACCCAGCAACTTGGTAATTTAATGAATACTTTGAAGGAGAAACCTAATACTTCAAAAGCAACATTTTTTGTTAAGACAGAATGGAATGGTATGAAAGAAGATGGTGATGGATTTTGTGTTAGAACTTCATGCAAAGATTTTCAGATTGGTAGTCAATCTGTGCAAAGAAATAACAGTTATAACATGATATTTGACTATCCCCCAGAATTCTCAGGAGAAGGAAAAGGACCCTTAGTATGTGAAGGCTGTATGTCTGCCTTAGGAGCATGTTTAACACAAACAATTGTTGCCCATGCTACTGCAAGAGGAATAACTTTAGATGGTATAACCATAAACCTTGAGGGTACGGTTGATCTTCGGGGTTTCACTGGTATCTCAAGTGATGCAAGACCAGGTGCACAAGGATTTAAAGCGGATATTAATATTAAGAGCAGT
>JAATVR010000520.1 GCA_014523665.1 Nitrososphaerales archaeon TH526 | reverse complement strand
TTTGGCAGTTGTTCATTTTTATGATAAGGTTACTCTCGTCCAAATCCGCTCATGTAAATAATAAACTATCGTGGCCACGACAGAAAATATTATGGTGATACCTGAGGTTTGTACTAAATTTCCAGTATAGAGATATGCTATGACAAAGGCACCCCCACAAATCCTTCGCAACAATCACAACTAATACTCATAGAGAGATCAATTTCTTTTTCTTCTTTAATTCGTTCTTTTTCTATGTTATGTCTGCTTCCTGTTTCATCATCAACCTTCTTCATTCTGTCTTTCTTCTAGCTCCTATCTATCTTGATTTACTTTATTATAGTTTACACATTCATTCAAGCCTCTTGCTACATCAGTTAAAATTGCATCACTTTCTTCTAGAAGCTTTGAAACCTTCTTGTCACTAATACCATAAAATACATTTTTTCCTTGCCTTCTATTTTGAACCAGACCACAATCTAAGAGACAAGACAAGTGATTTGATACATTGGATTGGCTATAACCGCTTCCTATAACTATCTGGCTTGTAGTCTTTTCTCCATCTCGAAGCGATTCTAGAATGGAAAGCCTTGTTGGGTCACTTAATCCTCTAAAAAGCTTCGCCTTCAGTGCTAGCTTCCGCAAATGTATTGATACATTATTAATCAATGATATGTAAATATGATAATATATGTATATAAAGCTCACTGTGTTAGAAATCTATTTGGATGATACACGAATTATTATACTGAGAAATGCTATAGGTGTCATGGATGATGGAGCTGTATCATTATTACAGCAGTGGGAAGAGTAGAAACCAGCTTAAGAGAATTCCTATTACATTAGTCGACTTTCAGCGAATGTTACATGATTTGGCTTTAACATCATCGTCATTTGATGACGACAAGGTCAATAATCTTTGAATAGCTCACACTTTCATACCTTGCACCGAGTGTCAACGTATAATTCCCTGGATGTAACCCTTTGATCGGCTTGATCTCCATATTAATCGAGTACTGATTGTTGTGATAATTCTTGCTATCAGTCATGTTACCATTATCGAGATAGATAGTATCGTTATCAAAATTTGTTGTAATGTTCCATAACTTTCCTGACGGAGTTATGGATGTCGCAGTTGTGATTTTCACCGGTCCATCAGGTATTAGTTTGTTATCTTTAGAATGCTCTC
Organism: Nitrososphaerales archaeon TH526; assembly: GCA_014523665.1. Classification (GTDB taxonomy): domain Archaea; phylum Thermoproteota; class Nitrososphaeria; order Nitrososphaerales; family Nitrososphaeraceae; genus TH5896. Next base: position 1,351 of record JAATVR010000520.1, on the reverse strand, counting down.
TGAAATAAGTGCTATTTGGATAAACATAAATCATAAGTTTGTCGCCTCTTCCTGAACTGGCATCAAGGGTTATATTATTTTTTGAGAGAGTTAACCAAAACGGTAGATCTGTGATCTTACTGGATTGTAAAACTCCAATCTTGTTTTCACTCCACTCGGTGAACCAGATAGATCCTCGATTATCCATAGTAAATTTGAGAGTGTTGGATGTGTTGCCCCATAGTATTCCTTTTGTAGGAATCTGATATTCAACGAGTGTAGAATTAATCGTATCAAAATACGCTATGGCATTCCCCTCATGTTCATTAAACCAGATCTTATCATCCTTAGCAATGTTCCAATAAGGAAGTGTAGTGGTATCGTTTCTACTAGTAGGAAGAGAAGTAGAATATTTTGTTATTTGTGACGATTTTGGATCGAATCTAAAAAATAGATTTGTAGCATGATCATTTATCCATAAAATTCCAGCTCTGTCTTCAGCTACTCCAATGGGAACACCACTACCCTCAGGTAATTCATACACCCTAAAATTTTTGTCGGTAGTATTGAAATTGACTATGGTCCCGCCTTCAGGATAGGTGACTGCAGTAAACCAAATAGTATCATTGAAATTCTTGCTAATCAAAACGGGACCCAAGGTTTCGTATTCAATTTCCTCGAATGGATATTCAATAATTCCCTCTGTGGTATTATCTACAACCTTGTCAGGATCCAAGACTCCAATCCGCTTCCCAAATATTTCAGAAAACCATACTTTTCCTTGATTATCAAACGTTATCCCTTGTGGATAACCACCAACTGCGGGAACCTTATACATCTCAAATCTCTTTTCAGACACAAAATATCTCCAGATTGCATCATTAACCTGATCTGTGAACCATAGATTGCCTTCCTTATCAAATTCTATCCCCCAGACCATCGAACCAAAAGTTCCTTTAGTTTTCCAATTAGGAATCTCAATAAAATCGATGAACTTTTGTAATGCAGGATCAAAAACTACGAGGTATCCTGACCATGTAGCAACAAACCATATTCTATCACTGCTATCCGTTGTAATTCCAACTGGCTGCGAACACGTTAATGGTATATAGTATTCTTGTATGTATCCCGTGGAGCTAGCAAACGGAGTACCACACAAATATCGTTCGCCCTTCGCAGAAAGTTGCTTTCCTTCTTCGTACGCTGTGTTATTGACAGAGGTGCTGCCTCTTAATAGTCTTCAGCATCTGTGTCATCATCTTTAGCTTTGTCAAGAGATAATGAATTCTGCTTATTATTGACCATGTTATTCATAGTAAAAGAATTAAAGGGATTATTGTTAGTCGTTATAATCCAGAATAATGTTGAGAAT
>JAATVR010000519.1 GCA_014523665.1 Nitrososphaerales archaeon TH526 | reverse complement strand
GCGCCTTCGAAGCGTGGCAATTTTTCGCACTGCGGCTTCCGATAGGCAGCCCCGGTTGCAATCACGACAGCGCGTGCCGGAATTCTAGCTCCGTTCTCGACTTCAACAACGTATGGTTTTCGGTCGCATAGGAGCCTTATGCCCTTGGTGATGAGAATCTCAGCGCCGAACTTCTGCGCCTGAAAATATGCCCGACCTGCAAGATCCTGGCCCGAGATACCCGTGGGGAATCCCAAGTAATTTTCAATTCTTGAACTTGAACCTGCCTGACCTCCTGGCGAACTCGTTTCCAACACCAGAACGTCAAGCCCCTCTGAAGCACCGTATACTGCCGCAGCCAACCCTGAAGGACCGGCGCCGATGATGACAAGATCGCGCACCTGGATCTGGTCAATAGCTGCGTTGAAGCCGAGGCAGTCAGCGAGTTGCTGGTTACTGGGATTCCGAAGTACAACCTTACCTCGGCAGATCACTACGGGTATCTCGCTGGAGGCAATATGGAAACTATCCAATAGTGTCTGTACGTCAGGGTCGCGTTCAAGGTCTATGAATGTGTAGGGGTGCCCGTTGCGCATCAGGAACTCTTTGATCCGAAGCGTACTGGCCGAATTTGTTGACCCGATGAGCACAACATCTCCCACGCCAGCCGCCACCAACTCAACCCTGCGGAGAATAAAAGCCCGCATCAGGATCTGACCGAGCTCAGCGTCGCTCTGAACCAAGGCGAGCATATGTTGCCGATCCACTTCGATCACCTTACCCGGCTCAGTGACACGCAGGCGAAAGAGAGTAGGCCGGCCGGAGAGCGTGCCGACTTCGCCGGTGAACTGACCAGATCCTAATACCCTGACAAGGGTCTCTACAGCGGCAGTGCCCAAAGGGCGCACAACCTCGAGCTCGCCGGAAACAACCACAAAACACGATACTCCGATGTCTCCCTGCTCGTAAAGGATCTTGCCACGCTGCATGGCACGCGTTTGCCCGCGCGCTGCAATGCGACGAATCTGTGCTGACGTTAATTTCGGAAATATCTGCTCGATATGAGATCTGGTTAATGGGAGTCCCTTGGGTATCTTGATCTTAGACGTCGTGTTACTGGTATACACCGTTCTAGGATATAAGAGAACGAATTAATCTACTTCCATGTACAGATGTCTCCATTCTGTTATGTCTAATAGCAGTCAGAATCTTGAACATCATCAGAGATGTCCAAGTCTCCAGTGTCCTGTTGGTCCAACAGAAGACCGTTTAGTGAATGTCTTTCAGTGTAGGCCAGTGTAATACCTCGATCGTTTAGTATTATCTAATTGCTATGAAATAACAGAAAGGGTTCCATTCCAATTTGCTACAGGATTTCAAAATGGAGTAGTTTTAGTCTATTTAGAATTTCGCCAATGACTGTGATTTATGTAGCCAAGTGTGACTGACAGTAGGTTCGAGTTCACATGGATATAGTATAAAAATAATAGTAGTTTAGCGGGCATTACCTATTATTTAATTGTTCTCTATGAACTTAATACCCATCATTATATATTTCGAAATATGCATCTGCACAGTCTACCTTTATAGTATCCGTAATCAATACAACTTACATGGGCAACTGCAAACATTGGGGTTGTACTGTAAAGAATAGTACCTGTCTAGGTTGTGGAGTAGTCATCTGCCAATATTGCTTGAAGGAGCCAATAAATTGTGAGTGCGACAATAGAGACTACTGCTGTAAATCAGATAATTGATTTAAATAGTCATCTATATTCGAAATTTTTCAAAGTTAATTAGAAAAAATAATTCTTGTAATATTCTCTTCTGGTAACGCTTTTACAAGGCAAACAAGAGCAGGTAGTAGTCGGCTCTTTGTTGAAGTTGGAAACTCTCCTACTACATCCATAACAACATTATCCTATATCTGAACTTAAATTTTCAGTCCAATTTTTTCCTGTAAAAGAACGTAGTATCTGGAAAATATCCGATAGTTTATAATTAAACGGCAATCATATTCTAATGAAGGCATGGACAATCCCGGATTATCCTCCGCAAACCCTGTTGACATGAATTATATAATGAGGAAATCTCAAACCAGAGTTTGGAAAGCGCTAAAAAGAGAACCAGAGTTTATTCTATCTGTTGCCGAGACTCAAGATATTCTAAATAAATTTGCTAGTTCAAAAATGAACTTTGTTATTTTGAATGTTGATCTTGTGGCGTCAACAAAGCTTTCTATGACACTACCTCTAGACAAACTCACGATGATGATTCAATCCTTTAATCAGGAAATGTCTCTGATAATTAAGGATTTTGGCGGATTCGTTCTAAAGTATGTGGGAGATGCGGTTCTGGCGTTTTTTGTTGCTTCTGAACTTCAATCTCAAGCAAAGACGGCATGCAATTATGCAATACACTGTGCAAGGTGCATGCTCAAGGTAGCCCGACGAGGGATAAATCCAATTCTGAATGAATATGACTGTCCTGGAATGAATGTCAGGATAGGAATAGATATTGGTGAAAATGCAGTAATACAGAGTGGTTGGGACATACACTCTCCCAAGGATTATGAAGATGAAAGCAGTAACAAAAATAATGGCGAATATCAAGATCGGCTTCTTATAAAGAAACCTGTTTATGATGTTTTAGGCTATACTACAAGTCTTGCAGTAAAAATGACCGCATTCGCCAATCCCAATCATATGGTTATAGGCCAACAGATTTATGATGCATTAGATGAGAGCCAAAAATCTGAATTTCAACTGATTGACATAAATCCAGAAATTTGGAGTTACGTTAGCAAGTATACTGACGGGAATATATATAATGTTTATACAAATAACAAGTAATTGAGTGAATCGTCCTGTGCAATATAGTATGATTAAGCATACGTCAATGCTTCGAAACCGTACACTCCCTTTCTATCCTGACTCAGCATATAGAAGAGATCACACATGATATTGTGTAGATAGTTACTCCCTAGCTATAGAAGAGTAACGTGTCGAATTCGAGTCCTCAATAAATCGTATTTTGTTTACTCAATGTAAGAACGTACTACTTGTATTTCGATTCAAAAATTCCTATAGTGAAAATGCATTAAACACCAGAAATGTATTTGATGGTATTTGGGGCTTCTAAAATTATCATCCATTAAAGGTTATTTACTGCTTTACTGCTCATACAATCTAAGTTCAATCTTAAATATACGTAAGACGGATAGGACTTAAAATTGAAACTGTAACTGTCATTGTAATCTAATCTTGTAACCATATCATATCCATTCATTAGAAGCTCCTTATTTTCTACAAACTCTTTCAAGGAATTCAAATTGTTACTCCACATTTGGTCATAGAAGTTTTTTATTTCTCATATGATTTCATATAGCTCACATTTTTCGGGTCCTCTATTGGTACTATTCTTAGTTTAGCAATAAATGCTATAACCTCTCTTTTCTCATGATTTGGGAGCTTGGAAACATTACCATTCAGATAGTTCACTGCTACAGGTTCTTGAATTTCAAGATTCTTAGGCGTCCACGCTTAGCCTATCAATACATAGTAATCAGCATCATATTTAGAAATTAGAATTCTGACCTTTTTATCTACTACAAACACAGCAATACTCTCAGTATGATACGCCAACCTAGTTTCAATGACGACTTTATTGAACGTCCCAAATACAAATCATCAGGTTTACTTTAGATAACTTTAAAATGATGAACTCGGAACTAAAGTCATGTCTAAAGGCTCTGAAGCGGCTGATGCTGAAGGAGTATCAGCTTCTAGCAAGAATGAGATAATCAAAGGGTTGAACGAAGATCTGGCAAGGGAGTATAAAGCAATTATCCAATATGTCGTATTCAGTTCTACGTTGAAGGGAGCAGAGTATGG
>JAATVR010000518.1 GCA_014523665.1 Nitrososphaerales archaeon TH526 | reverse complement strand
TGGTACCATTGAACCCGGCAAAGAAGCAGATATATTAATTCTGTCAGCAAATCCGGTTACAGATATAGAAAATACCAAGCAAATAGACGCAGTCATTTCCAATGGCAGGATTATAGAAAGACCAAACATAAGATAAGAAGAAAAATTGAAATCAAGTTCCAATCATAAGTTCTTAACTAGGCTCATAGGATTAGATAGAATATGAAAGTACATGGATATGCAGCACAACAAGCAAAGGCTCCTCTTAGTCAATATTCTTTTGAAAGAAGAGATCCTCGCGATAATGATGTAGTAATTGATATCCAATATTGCGGTATCTGTCATACAGACATACATCAAGTAAATGATGAATGGGGAGGATCAACATACCCTATGGTACCTGGACACGAGATTGTAGGTATAGCGAAGGAAGTTGGTCCAAAGGTAACACGTTATTCAGTAGACGACATAGTGGGTGTTGGTTGCTTTGTCGATTCATGTCGTAAGTGTGGCCCTTGCCTTAAAGGACTAGAACAGTATTGTATAGAGGGACCTGTTTTGACCTATAATGGAGTCGAAAGAGACGGACAGACTCGAACTCAAGGTGGATATTCTAACAAGATCGTGGTCGATGAAAACTACGTCCTTCGTATACCTGATAATCTTTCAATGGATTGTGCAGCACCGCTTCTCTGCGCCGGTATCACCATGTACTCTCCTCTTATGCATTGGAAAGCGGGTCCTGGAAAGAAAGTTGGTATAGTAGGTTTTGGTGGATTGGGTCACATGGGAGTCAAGATCGCACATGCGCTAGGCGCAGAAGTCAGTGTGCTAAGTCACTCCCTCAGAAAACAAGATGAAGCTAAGAAGATGGGAGCAGACAAATTCTATGCTGCCACTACCGCTACTACCTCATCATCAAACAGCCAGGATAGTTTTAATGAACTGAAAGGATATTTTGATCTCATTATCAACACTCTTTCGGTAGAGATTGATTGGAATCATTACCTTAATTTGCTAGCCCTCGACGGGACAATGGTTGTAGTTGGACTTCCAGAGAAAGAGACGCCGCTTAGCGCCTCTTCACTTACCAATGCTCGTCGTAGTCTTGCAGGCTCTGGTATAGGTGGAATAAAAGAGACACAGCAGATGCTTGATTTTTGCAGTAAGCATGATATTGCTAGCGACATTGAACTTATTCCGATTCAAGGGGTGAATGAGGCTTATCCACGGGTTGTTAGTAGTGATGTTCGGTACCGTTTTGTTGTTGATACAAAATCCCTTGACTGACGGATAGACGGACAATCGGTAGAGTAGTAGACAAGATTGTCAATAACAGAAAAATGGAATAACAAAGAAAGGGCTTTTGACTTCATTCATATTAAGTACAATAAGTAATCAAAATACTATACTACTTGCCCCCCCTGAACGTTAACATCACTAACCAATTAAACCGCTCACAGGTTAACATTTTAATTAATCATTCTCTCCAGTAGAGAAAGGATGTTCAGGATCTGTGTTACATATTGTTGGAGATATTGCATCCCCAACTTCATAATGATGATTCTCACCAGGGTCATAGCCTTCAAGATGATTGTATCCGTCATCACCTAGGTTCATTCCATAGTAGAGTGAGATTCTTACTGCCTTGTGCATTTAGGTAAGTACCTCTTCAGCTATTTGACTTCCTTGCTAATACAGTAACAAGTAGAAGCGAAATTGTCTAGACTTTCATACGAGAATGAAGGGAAAAGTTCGGAAGTGTTTATAGTCGATTGACTGCAGAGAATAGGATTCTATCTATGGAAGACTACTCAGTAAACTTCATACCAATTCCTGAGCTGTCTTAGCTACTTGGTAATTCGATCAATACATCAATTAGAACTTAATGGATACGAAGGTATATCCAGACATCAAGTGCTTACCCTTCCTGAACCTACTATTCGTATACTTTTACTATCTGGATTTAACAGAATTGTAGTTATCTTTAGATTTAAATGAAAATAGCTTTTCAGACGTTCCCTTTAACAAAAAGTGATTCACAGTCGGTAAATTATTATATTGATTCAGATTGATGATGAAAACAAGATTTCAGGTT
>JAATVR010000517.1 GCA_014523665.1 Nitrososphaerales archaeon TH526 | reverse complement strand
TTATCAAAAATCTGTGGTCTAAGCCTCATACCGTAACATGAGCCTCCCATTTAATATATCCTCTACTTTTCCATATTATTAGGGGTCAAGCAGAGCAACTTAAAGTATGAAAAAGAAATACATGGAATAAAGCGGAAATTACGTCTCATTGGATTTTTTATTCAATATGTTTAAGAGTTTGACAAGATATTATTCCCATCGATGACCACGGTCGTGAGGGACATTATGAGAAAACGGCTAGAAACTATAGAGGATTCAGCTTCCGTGCAAGATGCTGCTAAGAAATTGAAGGATAGGGAGGTCAGCTCGTTGATAGTAGTCGACAGAGAAGGTAAACCTCAAGGTGTAGTCACTGAGCGAGATATAGTTACTAAAGTATCTACTAGTGATACCTTTACGAGTACAATAACAAATAAGCAGATAATGTCAGTGCCACTCATCGCCATTGATTCAGCCTCTTCCCCAGCTGTAGCTGCTGATATGATGTTACAGCACAATGTAAGACATTTACTCGTCATTGATAATTACAATAATAGTGATAAATCAGATTCGAGTAACCTTGTTGGTATAATTACTCCCCTTGATTTTGCAAGATATGAAGAATTTCCAAATGACGAAGTAGATAAAGATGAAATCGAGAAGATGTTAGAATATTATATATGATGATACCCGGTATGCAATTTGATAGCACCCTAAATCAGAATAGACAAGCCTTCGGATTAGATACCTAGCCCAAGAATTCGAGCTGCTACTATATTTTAGATTTGAATCATGAATAATAAGGTACTAATAGCTAACCGTGGAGAAATAGCAATAAGAATTGCTAAGGCTTGCAAGAAAGCTGGTATGATACCATATGGCATCTACTCCGAGGCCGATAATGAATCTCTGCACATAACTTATTGCGAAGGAGCCGTCAACATAGGGGGATTATTGCCGATCGAAAGTTATCTTGTAATAGACAAAATTATCGAAGCAGCCAACAAACTTAGCTGTGATATGATCCATCCTGGTTATGGCTTTCTGTCTGAAAGTCCAAAATTTGCAGAGCGATGCAAAAAAGAAGGGATTATTTTTGTGGGACCCTCCACTGAGGTCATGGCTATTTCAGGCGATAAGGTGAAAGCCCGGAGAGCGGCTTCAAAAGTAGTTTCCGTAGTTGAAGGAGATGAGGTTTCCTCTGAAGAGGATGCTTTATCACTGGTGGATAAGATTAGGTTTCCCGTAATCCTCAAAGCAGTCGAGGGGGGTGGAGGAAGAGGCTTAAGAATATTGAGGTCAAAAAAAGAGATCCATGAGAGATTTGTATCAGCTCAGACTGAATCTATGATGAGCTTTGGCTCAAGAAGAGTATATATTGAACAATATTTGGAAAATCCCAAACATATAGAAGTTCAAATTGTTGCAGACAGCTCTGATGTGGTTCAATTAGGTGAAAGGGAATGTTCAGTCCAGAGACGTCATCAAAAGCTAATCGAAGAGACTCCCTCATTTGCCTTGACAAATGAAATGAGGCAAGATATTTTAGGCAAGGCTGTTTCAATAATGAAAGAAATTAATTACGATAACGCAGGAACTGTCGAATTTCTACTTAAAGGCGATAAGTTCTTTTTCATGGAAATCAATGCGAGAATACAAGTTGAGCATCCTGTAACTGAAGCTGTTACTGGAGTTGATATTGTGGAACAGCAACTTCGTGCGGCCTTAGGATATGGATTATCTGTAAGACAGGAAGCCGTAAATTCAATAGGACATGCAATAGAATGTAGAATTCATGCAGAATATCCTATGAGTTTTGCTCCTGTAGCAGGCAAAGTTAAGGAATTTGAGATTCCAGTAGGTGAAGGAATTAGGGTAGACACTGCATTATACTCAGGCTATTCAATCCCACAATTTTATGACTCTCTCATTGCTAAGCTCATATGTCATGGAAATAATAGAATGGACGCGATAAACAAAATGATTCTTTCACTTTCTACACTGAGGATTTCTGGAATTCCAACCTCTATACCATTTCACTCCTCGGCACTAAGAGACAGTAGATTTGTAAATGGAACCTATGATACGTCATTTATTGAAAATGTCAAACCTTTCTCTTCAAAGGATGGAGAATTAGCAGCGGCCATTCTATCTGCAATACCAAGAAGAACTAGATCTATGATGCAATACTTGAATGAAGAGCTGGGGACCTATGATGATGCATGGAATGCCAGCAGATTCGATTGGGCAGATCCTTACGATGTACATCGTCGATTTTCAGAATCGTCATCGTTTGGGTGGAGTACCTAGTTGAAAATTAAAGTAAATAATAATCTATATGACGTTGAAATCGGAGGCAATGAGAATATACGAGTAAATGGAAGAGAAATAGCTGTAAAATCTCGCGACGATTGTATTACCATAGATGGAACAGAATTTCATTTGGATTTCGAGGAAGAAGGAGACCCTTCTCTAATGATCATAAATGGTATGGCTTATCTCGTCTCAAAAAATTCTCTTACCGAAAAAATATCCGCTGAAGTAAGAGCTCCGATCAGCGGTCGAGTAATCGATGTCTTGGTGAACAAAGGAAGTAAAGTCAAAGTAGGACAAGTAATGATTGTCCTTGAAGCAATGAAAATGGAGAATGAGATTAAATCGCCGGCTAGCAAATGGATAAAGGATATCAACGTTTCAAAAGGACAATCGGTAAAGACAGGAGATGTTCTGGTAACTTTTGACACTGTTAAAAATTAATTAGATGTAATACCTTGCTTTTTAGAGGACCTTATGACTCTTATCAGGGTTAGCTAAACTAGCAGAAAAATAATATATATTTGATATGACTGTTGTTCCTGACTGATACTAGATTATTTTAGTGACGATATTTGACTTAGTTATTTGCAGTATCATTTGTAATGGTATTAGTTATTTTATACCTTAGATTTTAGATTTTAGATTTGACCTTTATATGATAGTCAAACAGGTATGTTGCCATGTTTTCTTCTTGGCCTGTCTTCCCGCTTTCTGATAATTGCCTTGAGTGCAGATATTAATTTAGTTCTCGTTTCCCTAGGTTCAATCACGTTATCTATATAACCCTTTGAAGCTGCTATGTACGGATTGGCAAACTTTAGCCTATATTGCTCTGCTAATTCTGCCCTTTTCTTTTGACGATCGTCTGATTTCATTATCAGCTGTTTGAATATAATACTACACGCTCCTTCTGGGCCCATCACTGCGATCTCGGCATTAGGCCAAGCAAAGTTGTAGTCGGCCCCAAGATGTTTGCTGTTCATCACATCATAAGCGCCGCCATAGGCTTTCCTGGTTATTACTGTAAGCTTGGGAACAGTTGCTTCAGAGAAAGCATAAAGCAACTTTGCTCCATGTCTAATTATCCCTCCCCACTCTTGATTTGTTCCTGGAAGGAAGCCAGGCACATCGACTAAGGCGACTAGAGGAATATTGAAACAGTCGCAGAATCTCACGAAACGACACGCTTTGTCACATGCGTCTATATCAAGAACTCCAGCTAAATATTCTGGATTGTTTGCCACTATGCCTACTGAATTGCCATCGAGCCTTGCAAAGCCCACAATGATATTGCTTGCCCAGTATTTCTGAACTTCTAGAAAATTGGCATCATCAATAATTTTCTTGATGACAGTTTCCATATTATACGGCCT